>JAHJSJ010000137.1 GCA_018830415.1 Alphaproteobacteria bacterium
ACCCAGAAACTGGCCGAACGCGACGCGCGGCACAAACGGATGGGCGATAGCCGCTATGTCGTTGAACCCAACATCAAGGAAGGCAAAGGCGCACTGCGCGACCTGCAAACGCTCTACTGGATCGGCAAATATGTCCACCGCGTCGGCAGTGCGGCCGAATTGGTCGATGTCGGGCTGCTGACGGCATCTGAATATCGCAGTTTCCGCCGGGCCGAAGGGTTTCTGCTGGCGGTGCGCTGCCATATGCACATCCTTGCCGACCGGGCCGAGGATCGGCTGACCTTCGATCTGCAACGCGCCGTGGCTGAACGGATGCAGTTTGCTGATCGTCCCGGCAAAAGCGCGGTCGAACGCTTCATGCAGTATTATTTCCTGCAGGTGAAACGGGTCGGCAGCCTGACCGGCGTGTTCCTCGCCCACCTTGACGAGGAATTCGCCAAAAAACGCCCGCGCACCGGGTTCTTTGCCGGGTGGACACAGCGCAAGCGCGCATTCAAGGGCTATGTCGTCGACGGCGGGCGATTGCGCGCGCCGGGCGATGACTGGTTCCGGCAAGATCCGGTGCGGCTGATCGAGGTATTCCAGCTGGCCGAGGCCGAAGGGCTGGAGGTCCATCCCGAAACCATGCGGCTCGCCGATCGCGATGCCAAGCTGATCGATGGCAAGGTGCGCCGCGACAAGCGCGCCAATGCGCTGTTCCTCGATCTGCTGGCGGGCCGCAAAGACCCCGAAACCGCGCTGCGCTGGATGAACGAAGCGGGCGTGTTCGGCCGTTTCGTGCCCGATTTCGGCCGGGTCAATGCGCAAATGCAGTTCGACATGTATCACCACTACACCGTCGATGAACACACCATCCGCGCGATCGGCCTGCTGAGCCAGATCGAACGCGGGCTGCTCGCCGCCGATCACCCGCGCGGCACCCGCGAATTTCCCAAGCTCGCCTCGCGCCGGGCGCTGTATGTCGCGGTGCTGCTGCACGATATCGCCAAGGGTCGCGGCGGCGATCATTCGGTGCTGGGGGCGGATGTGGCGCACCGCCTATGTCCGCGCTTTGGCCTTGACCAGAAGGAAACCGATCTGGTCGCCTGGCTGGTGCTGCAACACCTGTTGATGAGCCGCACCGCGCAGAAACGCGATCTGACCGACCCCAAGACGATCGACGATTTCGCGGGCGAAGTGCAAAGCCTTGAACGGCTGCGCAATCTCTCGATCCTGACCGCAGTGGATATCCGCGCGGTCGGGCCGGGCACCTGGAACAGCTGGAAAGCACAGCTTCTGGGTGAGCTTTACGACGCCACCCAGGAACGCCTGCGGCTGGGCCACAAGGGCACCGGGCGCAAACAGCGGGTCGCCGCCCGGAAAGATGCGGTCGCTCGGCTGCTGGGCGATCGCGATGATCTGGTCGGCGGTGTCGGCGCGCTACTGGGCGATGCCTACTGGATTGCCGAGCCCGAAGACATCATCGCCAGCAACCTTGCCCAATATGATGCCGCGCGCGCGGCGGGCGAACAGCTTTCGATCCACTGCGAGGTTGACGAGACGCGCGGTGCAACCCGCGTCAGCGTGATCGCGGCTGACCATCCCGGCCTGTTCTACCGCATGGCGGGCGGCATCCACGTGGCGGGCGCGAATATCATCGATGCGCGCATCCACACCGCCAAAAGCGGCTATGCTTTCGACAATTTCCTGGTGCAGGATCAGCACGGCCAGCCATTCCGCGAAGGCGCGCAGATGGACCGCATCGCCAAGGGCATCCGCGATGCGCTGCTGGCGCGGATCGAACTGGTGCCCAAGCTGGCGGCGCGCCCGCTCGCCCATTCGCGCGCACGCGCCTTCGATGTCGCCCCGCGCGTCGGGTTCGATAATGACGCGTCGAACAATTTTACCGTGATCGAAGTGACCGCGCGCGACCGTCCGGCGCTGCTCAACCGGCTCGCCCATGTGCTGTATAAGGCCAACCTGATCGTTCATTCGGCGCATATCACCGCCTATGGCGAAGCGGCAACCGACACATTTTATGTCACCGATCTGACCGGCGAAAAGGTAAAAGCGCCCGAACGGCTGGCCGATATCGAAGCGGCCCTGCTCGACGCGGCGAGTGATCGCCGACAAGCGGAGATGGAAGAGGCATAGAAGCAACAGGTGCCGGAGAATTTGCCGGACGGCTGAGTAATAGTTTGCGTTGCGAATGGCTCGGTTGCATTTCGATATGCAAAGAACAAAATTTGCCATGGAGGGGTAATTTATGAAAAGTATCACATCACTTCGCGCAATCGCCGTGCTGGGGGCTGGCATGGTTCTGGCACCGCAATCGGCGTTCGCGCAGGATGCCGACGCGGCGCAGGACGAAACTGGCAATGCCACCTATTCGGGCGAGATCATCGTCACGGCGCAAGGCCGCTCACAAGCGCTGTCAGACGTTCCCATCGCGGTTTCGGCCGTATCGGGTGAAGTGCTTCAGAAATCGGGGATCAACGACATCCGCGATCTGACGCAGGTTGCCCCGTCGCTGCTGGTTTCATCGACCGGCAACGAAGCCAATGGCTCGGCCCGCGTTCGCGGGATCGGAACGGTGGGTGACAACCCCGGCCTTGAAAGCTCGGTCGTCGTGTTTGTCGACAACGTGTACCGCTCGCGTTCGGGCAATGCCCTGAGCGAGCTTGGCCCGATAGAATCGATCGAAATCCGCCGCGGCCCGCAGGGCACGCTGGGCGGGCGCAACTCCAGCGCTGGCGTGATCAGCGTCAACACCGCGCCGCCCGAATTCGTTCTCAGCGGCCATGGTGCGATCAGCTACGGCAATTTCGATGCCATCCGCGTGGAGGCTGGCATCAATGCGCCGATCAGCGACACGATCGCGGCGAGAATCGATGGCGTATATTTTGAACGTGACGGCTTCATCAAGGATGCTGTCAACAATACCACGGTCAATGATCGCGACCGCTATCTGATCCGCGCGCAGGCGCTGTTCGAACCGACCGAGGATATTACCTTTCACCTGATCGGCGATTATTCGCGCAAGGAAGAAGCCTGCTGCGCCGCCACCTTCGTGCAGCCCGATTTCGCACCGCTGGCCACTGTCAGCCCTGGGCTCGATTCATTCGCCCGCCCCACCAGCGGCGTTCCCCTGACCAGCACACAGAACCCGATCATCCCGATCCTGCTGGCGCTGGGGCAGAACCCGGCGGCGCTCAACCAGAGCACGTTTGAACGCACGATCTATCCCACGGCCGGGCGCACTTATGAAGGTGTGACGGAAGATTACGGCATTTCGGGCGAGCTCAACTGGACGCTCGGCGATGTCACGCTGACTGCGATCACCGCCTATCGCGAATTTTTCAATAATCAGGCGTCCGACACCGATTACACCGGGGTCGATATCCTGTTCCGGGCACCGGGGCGCGATGCCGGGGCGCGTGATTTCGAAACCTTCACGCAGGAACTGCGGTTCAACGGCAGCGCCTTCAACGACCGGCTCGACTGGTTGGTTGGCGGGTTCTACACCAACGAAAAGCTGCAGACGCGCGACAATCTGCGCTTCGGCACGCAATATGGCACCTTTGCCGCTTGCCGTATCGCGCTGGCCATCAATCCGGCGTTGGCCAATCCCGGTGCGACCGATTGCTTCGGCGCCAACATAGCGGCATTAACCGGCGCCAATAACGGCGCGGGTGCATTTGGTGCGGCGACCCCGCTGATCGTTCAGGGCATCACCAACCTGTCGAATGTGCGCGACGTCGGCGGCACGGGTGACGAGTTCAACCAGCGCAGCGAAAGCATCGCTTTCTTCACGCACAATATCCTGCACGTTACCGACAAGCTCGATCTGACGCTCGGCCTGCGTTACACCGATGAATCGAAGAAAATGAATGCCACCTTCGGCAATGACAACGTGTTCTGTCCGCAGAACCGGCAATTGCTGAGTGGGCTGCTGGGCGGCCCGCTCGCCGGATTGGCAGGCGGCTTGATCGCCCTGTCGTGCCAGGGCAACTCGAACGCCGAACTTGACGGGGTGACAATCAGAGACAACCGCAATGAAGACGAATTAACCGGTACGGCGGTGCTGTCCTACAAGGTTGACCCCGACTTGCTGCTCTACGGCAGCTACACCCGTGGCTACAAGGCGGGCGGTTTCAACCTCGATCGGTCGGCACTGGCCAATCCGCTGTTCCTCGATGCCAACAATATCAACACCGCCAACCTGCAGTTCGATCAGGAAACGGTGAACGCCTTTGAAATCGGCGCCAAATATACCAGCCGCTCGTTCTCGCTCAGCGTTGCCGCGTTCCGTCAGGAATTCAGCGATTTCCAGCTGAACACGTTCAACGGTTCGGTGTTCCTGGTGCAGACCGTCAATGCCTGCCAGACCGATCTTGGCGGCGCTGATCTCGATGCCAGTGCAACCACCGGTGCCTGCGCTCCTGATGATGTGAAATTTGGCGTGGTTGCCCAGGGTTTCGAACTGGAAGCCAATGTGTCACCGCTTCCGGATGTGACGGCCACCTTCGGCCTGACCTACACCGATACCAGTTATGAAGATAACCTGATCGGCAATAACACAGGCGCCCCGCTTGACCCGGCCTTGCGCTTGCTGCCGGGTGACAATCTGTCGAATGCTCCGGAAGTTACCGGCACTGCATCGATTTCGTGGACTCCGGAATTGACGAGTGACGGAATGCGCGGGCTGGTGTTCTTCAACGCGCGCATGGTCAGTGATTTCAACACCGGTTCCGATCTGCTGTTCGGCAAGGAACAGGACGGGTTCGTCATCGTCAACGGGCGCATCGGGCTGACCAATATCGCTGACCGGTTTTCGATCGAAGGCTGGGTGCAGAACCTGTTCAACAAGGATTACACGCAGGTTGCCTTCAACACCCCGTTCGTCGCGCCGCAGCAAACCTTCTCGGCCTTTCTGGCCGAGCCGCGGACTTACGGTGTGACCCTGCGCGGCAAGTTCTGATAAGCGGCGCGTGATGCGCGCGCTGGCATAGAGCGGTTTGGCAACGACCCGCAAAGAATGGGCGCCCTGGCAACGGGGCGCCCTTTTCATTGGCGCGGCGAGGTATCAGCCACGCGCCCCGAACAGCGCCGTGCCCACCCGCACATGGGTCGCGCCCAGCATTGCCGCGGTTTCGTAATCGCCGCTCATCCCCATGCTGAGGCCGGTCAGGCCGTGATCGGCCGCCAGTTTTGCCAGCAGCGCGAAAAATGGCGCGGCTTCGGTGTCGGCGGGCGGGATACACATCAGCCCGGCCAGTGGCACATCGGCGGCGCGCACCGCCGCCAGAAACGCCGGGAGATCGGCCAGCGCGCAGCCGCCCTTCTGCGGCTCGTCACCGATATTGACCTGCACGAAACACGGCACGCGCCGCCCCGCCTTGTCCATCGCCCGCGCCAGCGCGGCGAGCAGGCTGGGCCGGTCGAGCGCATGGATATAATCGAACAGCGCGACCGCCTCTTCGGCCTTGTTCGATTGCAACTGGCCGATCAGATGCAGTTCGATATCGGGGTATTCCGCGCGCAGGGCAGGCCATTTGGCCTCGGCCTCCTGCACCCGGTTTTCCCCGAACACGCGCTGGCCTGCTGCGATCAGCGGGACAATCGCTTCGGGGCCGTGGGTCTTGCTGACCGCGATCAGCGTGACATCAGAAGGCGCGCGCCGCGCGGGCTTGCACACCTTGGCGATATTGGCGCGGACGGTTTCGAGGCGGGCGGCTGCATTATTCATGGTTGCGTTCTATAGCGGGTCGATGACGCGCGCCAATCCCCTGCCCGCCCTGTGGCTGCTGAGCGATGCCCGCAATGATGCCGGGCTGGAAGCGGCGCTGATCCGATTGCCGCGCGGCAATGCCTTTGTGTTCAGGCATTACCATCTTGACGACAAGGCCCGCCGCCAGCGGTTTGAGAGACTGACCGCCGTCGCGCGCGCGGGCGAGCATCTGGTGATCCTGTCCGGCCCGGCCGAACTGGCGCAGGAATGGGGCGCGGATGGAATCTACGGCCCGCCGGAAAAGCTCGGCAAGCTCCCCGGCCTGCTGCGCCTTGCTGCCGCGCATAACGCACGAGAGATCGCGCTCGCCAACCGCGCCGGGGCGCACGGGGTGTTCCTGTCGCCCGTCTTCCCGACCCGCTCGCACCCCGGCGGCGAATGCCTTGGCCCCGAAAAGTTTCGCGAACTCGCCGTGCAGGCTGAAATGCCGGTGATCGCGCTTGGCGGCATGACGGCAGAACGCGCGCGACACCTCGACTGGCCGCGCTGGGCGGCGATTGATGGGTTGAGTTGAGAGCACAGTCCGTCGCACATCGCTTGACCCGGACTCGCGTAGGATTCATGATGTGTTCCACGCAGGAGACAAACACATGGCCAGCCGCGCGGCCCTACCCAGCAAACCCGGTCGCAAGACCGATGCCGAATGGCGCGCAGGTCTGCGCCGATCGTTGCGCCGCCTTGCGCAGATGACAGGCGCGGGGCTGCTGTTGGCGGCAGCGGTGTTCCTTGCGCTGGCGCTCATCAGCTACACCCAGACCGACCCCAGCCCGTCGACCGCCGCTGATCCGGCGCAGGTCGCCAACTGGATGGGCGCGCCCGGCGCATGGGTGGCCGACCGGGTGCTCTTGATTTTCGGCCTGCCCGGCGTGCTGTTGTTGCCGCTGTTATATGTCTCGGCGCGCAAGCTGTGGCGCGATGTGGAGAACGGCGACGCGTCCGAAACTACGCCGTGGTGGCTGCCCACCGGCCTGCTGCTGATCGCGATGACGTTGATCGCCGCCGTGCTTGCACTCGCTTTTCAGTCGCCGGGCGGCACCTTGCCCGCGCAGGCGGGGGGGCTGGCCGGGCTGCTTGGCGCTGCTGGAATCGAAGCAGTGGCGACGCGGTTCGGAGCAGAGGCGCAGGGCTGGGTGATTTTTGGCGCGGCGTTTGTCTGTCTGGCGGTCGGGGTGGCATTGCTGACCCGGATCTTTGCGATCGATTGGCGGATGTTACTGAGCCTGCCCGATTTC
>JAHJSJ010000138.1 GCA_018830415.1 Alphaproteobacteria bacterium
ACTTTCAGCACGTCTTCATTGTCGCACATCAAATCGAGCAGGGGTTTCAGATCAATCCCCGGCGCCATCGGATCGACCGCGGCGGCTTCTTCGTTATTGCCAATCTGCACCAGGCACAGTTCGGGCCAATAGGTGTTTTCGCGCATGAATTCGGTGTCGACCGCGACAAATTCGGATTTGGCGAGGCGTTCGCACAGTTCGGTCAGCGCGTCGGTGGTGGTAATCAGTGGATGTATTTTCATCGTCTCTTTGCTCATTGGGGCGGAGTGCCGCCCTCGGGATCGAACCCATCATAGCCCTCGCGCCGCTTGACAAAGCGCGAGGCTTCCCCTGTTAGCGCGCCGGTAATGGCCCGAAAGCGGTATAGCCCGCTTCAGCTGCCCCGGCGCCCTAGCGTCATAGCCTCGGACAGGACAAGAGTTTAGATGCACCTTTACCGCACGCATACTTGCGCACAGCTTTCTTCCGCTCACGTCGGTGAAACCGTCCGCCTTTCGGGCTGGGTTCACCGCAAGCGCGATTTTGGCGGGTTGTTGTTCGTTGATCTGCGCGATCATTACGGCATCACGCAGATCGTTGCCGATGCGGATTCGCCCGCGCTGGCGGTGCTTGACCGGTTGCGGGTGGAATCGGTTGTGACGATCGAAGGCGAAGTCAAGGCGCGTTCGGCCGAGACGGTGAACCCGCGCCTCTCCACCGGCGAAGTCGAGGTCTATGCGCGCAGCATCACGGTGCAGAGCGCGGCGGAAGAACTGCCGCTGCCGGTCGCTGACGAACAGCCTTACCCCGAAGACGTGCGGCTGAAATACCGTTTCCTCGATCTGCGGCGCGAAACGCTGCACAAAAACATCATGACCCGCGTGGCGGTGGTGTCCGATATCCGTGCGCGGATGACGGCGGCGGGGTTCAACGAGTTTTCCACCCCGATCCTGACCGCATCATCGCCCGAAGGCGCGCGCGATTTTCTGGTGCCGAGCCGCATCCACGCGGGCAAGTTCTACGCGCTTCCCCAAGCGCCGCAGCAATACAAGCAATTGCTGATGGTGGCGGGGTTTGACCGCTATTTCCAGATTGCCCCGTGTTTCCGCGACGAAGACCCGCGCGCAGACCGCCTGCCGGGCGAGTTTTACCAGCTCGATCTGGAAATGAGCTTCGTCACACAGGAAGAAGTGTGGGAAACGATGGAGCCGGTGATCGCTGGCACCTTTGAAGCTTTTGCGGATGGCAAGAAGGTCACGCCCGCAGGCCAGTTCCCGCGCATTGCCTATGATGAGGCGATGCTGAAATATGGCAGCGACAAGCCCGATCTGCGCAACCCGCTGATTATCAGCGATGTGTCAGGCCATTTCACGCAAAGCGGCTTTGGCCTGTTTGAAAAGATCGTCGGCGGGGGCGGGGTGGTGCGGGTGATCCCGGCACCCGGCACCCACGAAAAGAGCCGCAAGTTCTTTGACGACATGAATGAATGGGCGCGGCGGGAAGGCTTCGCGGGCCTTGGATATGTCACCAGAAAGGCGGGCGAATTTGGTGGCCCGATTGCCAAGAACCACGGTGCTGACCGTATGGCGGAACTATACGCCGAGCTTGGCCTTGGCGACAATGACGGATTGTTTTTCGCCGCAGGCAAAGAAGCCGACGCCGCCAAGCTGGCCGGTGCCGCGCGCATCCGCGTGGGTGAAGAACTCGGCCTGATCGACGAAAATGCCTTCGCCTTTGCCTGGATCGTCGATTTCCCATTTTACGAATGGAACGAGGACGAAAAGAAGGTCGATTTCAGCCACAACCCGTTCTCGATGCCGCAGGGCGGGCTTGACGCGCTGAACGGGCAAGACCCGCTGACGTTGAAGGCGTTCCAGTACGATCTGGTCTGCAACGGCTATGAAATCGCCTCAGGCTCGATCCGCAACCATATGCCTGAAACAATGGTCAAGGCGTTCGAGATTGTCGGCCTGTCCAAGGCGGATGTGGAAGAACGGTTCGGCGGGATGTACCGCGCGTTCCAATATGGCGCGCCGCCGCATGGTGGGATGGCCGCCGGGGTTGACCGGATCGTGATGCTGCTGTGCGGGGTGAAAAACCTGCGCGAAATCTCGCTGTTCCCGATGAACCAGCGCGCCGAAGACCTGCTGATGGGAGCGCCCACCCCGGCCGAACCGCGATCCTTGCGCGAATTGCACCTGCGTGTGGTTGAACCGCCGAAGAAGGATGGCGCCTGAAGCTTTTCTTTCACCGGGCATGGCTGGCGCTGATCCCCTGTGGGCAGCGCGCCTCATGCCCACTTGCGCTTGCCCGCGCCGTTGATTAGGGCAGAACCGAGTTTTTCTAACCCCAGTTCAAGAGGGAATAACATGAGCGATACTGCCGATCGGGTGGCCAAGATTGTCGTCGAACATCTCGGCGTTGAAGCTGACAAGGTAACTCAGGAAGCCAGCTTCATTGATGATCTGGGCGCTGACAGCCTCGACATCGTCGAACTGGTGATGGCCTTCGAAGAGGAATTCGGTGTCGAAATCCCCGACGATGCGGCTGAGAAGATCACCACTGTTGGTGATGCCACCAAGTACATCGAAGAACACAAGGGCTAAGGCTCTTTTGATAGCCCGTTTGCCCTGAGCTTGTCGAAGGGCCGGTCTTTGACCGGGCAGTTTGCCCGTTGAAGGCGCAGGGATCAGACAGGCTCAGCCCTTAACGGGTTGGGCCTGTTGCTTTTTCGGAGAATGCAAATGCGCCGTGTGGTTGTA
>JAHJSJ010000139.1 GCA_018830415.1 Alphaproteobacteria bacterium
GCGATGCTTTTGGTAAAGCCCGCCATCGCGTGTTTCGCCGCGACATAGGCGCTTTTGAACGGCGAGGCGGTGAGTGAATGCGCGCTGGCCGTAGCGATGATCCGGCCCCAGCCTTTGGCTTTCATCCCCGGCACGGCAAGCCGCGTGGTATGAAACGCCGCCGAAAGGTTCAGCGCCAGAATCGCATCCCATTTCTCGGGCGGGAAATCTTCAACCGGGGCGACGTGCTGCATCCCGGCATTATTGACGAGGATATCGACCGGGCCGATATCTGCCATCATCTGCGCGATAGCATCCGGATCAAGCAGGTTCGCGCCATTATAGGTCGCGCCCAGTTCTTCGCACAGGCGCGCGATTTCATCGGCATCGCCCAGCCCGTTAAGGGTCACTTCGGCCCCTTGCGCCGCCAACGCACGGGCAATCGCCAGACCGATGCCAGAGGTTGAGCCGGTAACCAGTGCACGCTTTTCCTTGAGCATTCGCCGCATCTCCTGCACGTTCGGGCTATAGAGGTTCGCTTTTGCCGCGCGAAAAGCGGCTGTCCAGCAAATTGCTTAAAACGGCGCGCGATGGGGGAGGATTCTGGATGCGGTTGGGCCCTTTTGACACTTCACGGATCAATGTTCGATCCAGCAGCGCGGGCGGCGGCGGCGCGCGGCGTGCGGGCGGGATCGGCTGCGGCACATTGGTGATTGCCCTGATCGGCGCGGTCGCATTCGGGCTTGATCCCATGCAGACCATCGGCTTGGTTGAAGGCATGCAGCAGCAGGCAGGCTCGGTGCAAAGCGGCGGCGGCAGCGACCTTGGCGAAGCCGAAGTCTGCACCTCCAGCGCCTATGCAACCGAAGCCTGCAACACGCTCACCAGCCTCAACACCACGTGGGAATCCGCCTTCAATCGCGCCGGAATCCCGTTTGAACAGCCGTTCCTCGATCTCTACCGCGATGGCCGGGTGACAACCGATGGCTGCGGCAGCGCAACATCGGCGGCGGGGCCGTTCTACTGCCCGGCGGACAAAGGCATTTACATCGACACCAGCTTTTACGATCAACTGGCGCAAATGTCCGGCACCGGGGGCGATTTTGCGCGGCTGTATGTGATCGCGCATGAATATGGCCACCACATCCAGACCATCACCGGGCTTTCCCCGCAGGTGCGATCTGCCCAGCAACGCAATCCTTCGCAAGCCAATCAATTGCAGGTGGCAATGGAACTGCAGGCCGATTGCTATGCCGGGATGTGGGCGGGCCGCAATCGCAACCTGATCGAACCGGGCGATCTGGAAGAAGGGCTGAAAGCCGCCAGCGCAATCGGTGATGATACCTTGATGCGCAATGCTGGCGCGCGCATAAATCCCGAAAGCTTCACCCACGGCACCAGCCGCCAACGGATGGAAGCGCTCAAACTAGGATTGGAAAGTCGCAATGATGATGCCTGTGATGTGTTCTTCGAAGCGGGTTAGGCCGTTCGCACTGCTGGCCGGGATTGCGCTGATGGCCATCCCGGCGGCGGCGCAAGTGGTGCCCGAGCCCGATAGCACCGAAGTCGCCAAAACGCCCTTGCGCGATTTCAACATCGCGTCGCGCGACATTCCCGAAGTGCTGCGCGTTGCCGAACGCGATCCCTACGCCACCGCAGGACTGGATCGATGCGATCTCATGGTCCACGAAATCGCAGCCCTGGATCAGGTGCTCGGCGCGGATTATGACATTGCCGTGGATGATGGCAAAGGCGGCCTCAACAAAGGGCGCATCGGACAAAGCGTGGTCGGATCGATCATCCCGTTTCGCGGTGTCGTGCGCGAAGTAACCGGCGCTGCTGACGCTGAACGTGCGCTGCGCGCCGCCTATACTGCGGGCATGGTGCGGCGCGCATTCCTCAAAGGCTGGGGGCTGGGGCGCGGGTGCGACTATCCGGCGCGGCCAAAGCGCGCGGGCAGTGCTGCTGGCCAATGATGCGCACGCTGCTGATCGCCGCGGTCGGGATTTTGCTCGGCGTTCTCCCGGCGCAAGCGCAGCCGCAGGAAGAGTTTTTACCGCTTACCACCCCCGTTGAATTGGCGGAGGGTGAAAACGAAACGGAAGTTGACGAACTGATCTTTCGCGGGGGAGTGGAAATCGCGCCGGATAAGGCGGGGATTGGCGGCATTTCGTCCATCGAATGGCACGAGGATCAGCTTTATGCGGTCGCCGATGACGGCCGCTGGCTGGTGATGACGCCTGAGGACGTGGCAGGCCGCCTCGTCGATGTCTCATCGGTGTCCATCGGTGATTTGCGCGATGCCAAGGGCGGCAAGCTTGGCAGCAAACAGCGCGGCGACGCCGAGGCAATCACCCGGCTGGCCTCCGGTGAATGGCTGATCGCGTTTGAACAGGATCACCGCATCTGGCGCTACGCCGAATACGGCGGCGCGGCCACCGGCAGCGAAAGCGGCGCGGATAGCCTGATCGCCGCGATCGCGGATGCCAATGGCGGGATCGAAGCCCTCGCCGCCTATGATGGCGGGCTGCTGGTATGCGGCGAGTGGGCCGATCCTGCCCGCCCCAATTGCCTGCGGATCACGGCTGCGGGTGCGCAAACCTTCCACCTTCCCGCCCCCGCCGGGTTGGCCGAGGTGGGCGGCACGCCGACCGACGCCGCCTGCAAACCCGATGGCACCTGTTATGTGCTGTTTCGCAGCTTCACCCCCGGATACGGCAACCGCGCGGCGATTGTCGCGCTCTGCCCGGATGCCGATCCGGAAACCCTCGCCGTGCTGGCACCGCCACTGATGCTAGACAATTTCGAAGGGCTGGCGGTGCGTGAAGCTCAGGGGCGCACGTTTCTGTATCTCGTATCGGACGACAACTTCCGCAATTGCGAGACCAAGCCTGGCGACGGGTGCCAGCGCACGTTGCTGATGAAGTTCGAGATCAAGGGTGAGCCTGCCGAGGCTGTGCCCGCCACGCCCGAAGCCTTCGCCGCCGCGCCCACATCGCGCCCCGGCACCCGCCCCTTCCCCGATGCCGCCAGCGTTAGCGTGGTGATCAAAACAGAACTCGGCCCGATCACGATCGCGCTGGAGACTGAACGCGCACCGATCACGGCGGGCAATTTCCTGCGTTACGTCGATCAGCGGCGGCTGGATGGCACCGCGTTTTACCGCGCGGTGCGCCTTGAAAGCGATCCGCAGCCCAACGGCCTAGTGCAAGGCGGCACACGCGGCGATCCGAAGCGTATTCTGCCCCCCATCAACCACGAACCCACCAGCCAGACCGGCCTGACCCATACCCACGGATCGATCTCGATGGCGATGAACGCGCCCGGCACCGCCGACGGCGATTTCTTTATCATGGTCGAGGATCAGACCGGGTTCGATGCCGACCCCACGGCGAGCGAACCGGCGTGGCGCGCGGGCTTTCCGGTGTTCGGATATGTCACCGATGGCATGGAAGTGGTCGCCGCGATCCACGCTGCCCCGCGTAACGATCAGGCAGGCGAAGGGGTAATGCGCGGTGAGATGCTGGCAGCGCCAGTCACAATCATTTCTGCGCGGCGGGCTGAGGCTTCGCCGCCCGCGCCATAAGCGCGGCCTTGTCAAATGCCGGGCGGCCGACCAGCGCGCTCGCCACCTGCGGTTTGCCTACTTCGATTGCAGTCAGCCATTGGTTCACCCCCGCCCCGATGCTGACCTGCGGCAGCGAGGCAAGGAAACGCGCCTCAGTCTCCCACTCCGCCACCGACCGCCCGGCCATCCGCGCGGCCTCATCCAGCGCCACCGGCTGACGCAGCGCGCGGTTAATCAGCGCATCGCCAAAATAGGTCCAGTCATTTTCCGCCACGCAGCCAAACGAATTGCGCGTGGCCGCCGCCGCAGTGAGGATCGCGGTGTCCGGGCTGGCAAGCGCGGGGACGAACACACCTGAATAACACGCGCTGATAATCAGCACCCGGCGGCGAATCCCGGCCTCCTCCAGCGCCGATTTCAGCTTGGTGGGGGACAGAATGCCATAGCCGCTATCGCCGTAGTGATAGGCAAGGCCAATGTCCGACCCGTGGCTGGTGGTATAGAGCACCAGCACATCCTCGGACGAGTCCATCACTGATCCAACGTGCGAAAGAGCCAGCAGCAGCGCGGTGATCGAGCCGTGGGGCCTGTCATCGCGCGCACCGTCCGGCCCGGCCAGCGTCAGCGTGCGGCCCTGTGCAGCATAGCGCGCGCCCAGCACCCGCGCCGCCTCACGCGCCTCACGCGCGAACACCGGATCGCTATCCAGCGCGATGGTGAGCACATAGGCATCCGCCACGCCGGGCCGCTGCGGGGCAAGCGCGCCGAGCGCCGTGTCAAGCCGCCGCTGCTGTTCGCGGATTTGCGCGGCGGAAACCCCGCGCTGCAATTCAGGGCTGAATTCGTATGACTTGCGCCGTTCGGCCTGGCCCTCCCCGCTGGCAAGATCGGGAAAGGGTGCGGTGTGGGGCGGCGGCTGGTTCGGGTTGGTGGCGGAGGGTTGCGCCGCAGATTGCGACAAAACCGGCACTGTCAGCAACGCCGCCAAGGCCCCTGCGATGATCGCGCCTTTGTTCATCGCAGTGCAAGCTGCCTGCAAGCAAGAGTTGGGTCAAGCGTGAGCTTACCCGTCGCCCCAAATTGCCAGAATTACCAATATCTGGTAACTAAGCCCGCATGGGCAAAAACACCTCAATCTCGCTCGGCGACCACTTTGAAAATTATACTCGCCGCAAGGTTGAATCGGGGGAGTATAGCTCGACCAGTGAGGTCATTCGCGAGGCGCTACGGCTGCACGAGGAACGCTCAATCTTCAAATCGAAACTGCTGGCAGCGATCGACGAAGGGCTGGCGAGCCCGATTGACGAGACGTTCGATCTAAGAAACTGGATTGACCAAAGCTTTCCTGAAGAATGACGTTCCGCATCGTCTTTCGCGCTTCGGCGAGGCGCGATATCGAAGTTTTGGCCGGACACTCTGAAATACGGTGGGGCAAGCGGCAAACCCGCCAATATTTGGACGAACTTGAAAGCAACATCCAGCAATTGGTCGACAACCCGCTGCGCTACCCGGAATTCGAACCCCGCCCCAACCTTCGGCGCATGAACTGCGGACGCCACGCGGTGTTTTATGCGGTGGAGGAAGGCCGGATCGAGATTGTCCGGGTGCTGCACGTGGCGAGTGACCTCAACCAATTAATCTGAAGCCTTGGGAAAGTTCGATGCCCCTTTGGCAAGGGCCCGATCCTTCGCAGAACCGGGCCTTTGTTGCTTCCATCCGCAAGCCTTGGCACCGATCAATACACCCGCGCCTTAGGCTCGATATAGGCGATATCATCGGTCAGCGTGTATTCGTGCACCGGGCGGTAATCGATCCGCACCTGTCCGCCCGAACCGCCCCAGCCGTCAAACCACGCCACGGTGTGCTTCATCCATTCGGCGTCGTTGCGATCAGGGAAATCCTCGTGCGCGTGGGCGCCGCGGCTTTCCTTGCGGTTGGCCGCGCTGGCAATCGTCACATTGGCCTGCGACATGAGGTTATCGAGTTCGAGCGTTTCGATCAGATCAGAGTTCCAGATCAGCGATTTGTCACTGACGTGGATATCCTCCATCCGCTTGCTCTGTTCGGCCAGCTTGGCCACGCCTTCATCCATCAGTTTCTGATCGCGGAACACGGCGCAATGCTTCTGCATCGCCTTTTGCATATCACTGCGGATCTGCGCGGTGGGCGATCCACCCTCGGCGTAGCGGAAGTGATCCAGCCGGATCAGCGCAAAATCCGCGCTGTCGGCGGGCAGTTCGGGCTGCTTGGCGTTCGCTTTCAGGCTATCGCGCAGGTGATGCCCGGTCGCGCGGCC
>JAHJSJ010000010.1 GCA_018830415.1 Alphaproteobacteria bacterium
ACGCTACGCTCCGACGCGCGCGAGAACCGGGTTTCGCGGGTCCAGCAGATCGTCGATTGGCTCGGGACCGACTTCGACGGGGTCATAGTCTTCGACGAAAGCCATGCAATGCAAAATGCCGGTGGCGGCAAATCAGACCGGGGCGATTCTGCCCCATCCCAGCAAGGACGTGCCGGGCTTCGGCTGCAACATGCGCTGCCCGATGCCCGCATCCTCTATGTCTCGGCAACCGGGGCAACGACGGTCGAGAACCTGGCTTATGCCCAGCGGCTTGGCCTGTGGGGCGGCGCGGACTTCCCGTTCGACAAACGTACCGATTTCGTCGCGGCCATCGAGGCAGGCGGGGTCGCGGCGATGGAGGTGCTGGCGCGCGACCTGAAGGCGCTCGGTCTCTACGCCGCCCGTTCGCTCTCCTACGAAGGTGTCGAATATGAGCTGGTCGAGCACCAGCTGACTTCCGAACAAGTGCGCATCTACGATGCCTATGCCGGAGCCTTTCAGGTGATACACAATAATCTCGACGCTGCGCTGGAAGCCGCGAACGTCACCAGCAGCGAGGGCACCTTGAATGCACAGGCCAAGTCGGCGGCCCGTTCGGCGTTTGAAAGTGCCAAGCAGCGCTTCTTCAACCATCTGATCACCGCTATGAAGACGCCGACGCTGATCGCGGCGATCGAACAGGGACTTGCCGATGGCCATGCCGCCGTGGTGCAGATTGTTTCAACCGGGGAAGCGCTGCTCTCGCGCCGCCTTGCCGACATCGATCCCCGCGAGTGGAACGACGTCCAGGTTGACATCACGCCGCGTGAATATGTTCTGGACTACCTCCTTCACAGCTTTCCGACGCAGCTCCATGAGAGCTTCACCGACGGCGACGGCAATCTCGCGTCACGGCCTGCCTATGACGAGGATGGCAATGTCGTGCAGTGCCGTGAAGCCATTGAGCGGCGCGACCGGCTGATCGAACAGCTTGCCTCGATGGAACCGGTGCAAGGCGCGCTCGACCAGATCATCCAGCGGTTCGGAACCGACATGGTAGCCGAGGTCACCGGGCGCTCGCGCCGGATCGTGCGCAAAGTCGATACGAATGGCGACCGGTTCGCGGTCGAGAACCGGCCCGCCAATGCCAACCTTGCCGAAGCGCAAGCGTTCATGGAGGATAGAAAGAAAATCCTCGTCTTCTCCGACGCCGGTGGCACAGGGCGTAGCTACCACGCAGATCTTGGGAGCCGAAACCAGCGGCTTCGGCACCACTATCTGCTCGAAGCGGGGTGGAAGGCCGATACCGCGATTCAAGGGCTGGGTCGCACCAACCGGACCAATCAGGCGCAGCCGCCACTATTCCGGCCAGTCGCCACCAACGTCCAGGCCGAGAAGCGCTTCCTCTCGACCATCGCGCGGAGGCTCGATACGCTGGGAGCGATCACGCGCGGACAACGCCAGACCGGCGGCCAAGGCCTGTTCCGTCCAGAGGACAATCTCGAAAGCCCCTATGCCCGCGACGCGCTGCGCCAGCTTTATGTGCTGATCTATGCGGGCAAGGTTGCGCATTGCTCGCTCGGGACTTTCGAGAGCATGACCGGCCTAACGCTGACCGATGGCAGCGGCTGTCTCAAAGACGAGCTGCCACCCATCACGACCTTCCTCAATCGGCTGCTGGCATTGACCATCGCCATGCAGAACATATTGTTCACGGTGTTCGAGCAGTTGCTCAGCGCCAAGGTCGAGAGTGCGATTGCGGCGGGCAGCTACGATCTCGGGCTGGAGACGCTGGTGGCTGACAGGTTCACTGTCACCGGAAGCGAACCGATCTATGTCCACCCGGCAACTGGGGCTGAGACCCGCCTGCTCAATATCGCCATGCGCGAGCGCAACCAGCCGGTGTCGCTCGACAAAGCGCTAGAATTGGTGGTCGAGCCCGGCGCGCGGCTGCTGGTCAACGCCCGTTCAAAACGTGCGGCGGTTCAGCTTCCTGCCCGCAGCGTCATGCTCGACGACGGCGAAGTCGAACGGCGCATCCGCTTAATCCGGCCGATGGAGCGGCTGAACTTCGCACTCAACTATATGGCTGAGACCAGTTGGAAGGAAGTGGACGAGCGGACTTTCGCGCAGGTCTGGCAGGCAGAGGTGGCGCAGGTGGATGAGTTCACAAGCAGTGAGCTTCACATCGTCACCGGCCTGCTGCTGCCGATCTGGAAGCAGTTGCCCGAGGAATCGACCCGCGTTTACCGGCTTCAAACCGAAGATGGCACCCGCATTGTCGGGCGCAGGGTCTCTCCGGCATGGGCAGCGAGCGCGACGGCCAGAGAGGCCGCGCCAGTGCTGTCGCCACCGCAGGCACTCGCGTTGCTCCGCGAAGGCCATACCATTCTCGACCTTGCCGATGGGCTGCAACTGCGCCGTTCCAGGCTGATGCAGGTGAACCGGATCGAACTCACAGGGTTCGGATCGACGGCGGTGGACCGGCTGAAGGCGATGGGGCTGTTCTCCGAGATCGTCAGCTGGAAGCTGCGCCTGTTTGTCCCCGACGATCTAGTGGCGGGTTCGGCGGTGATCGAGCGGCTGTTCGAACGGCACCTTTTGACGCGCATCGCGGACCGGAAAGCTGCTTGACATGAGCATGATTTCCAACCGCGCGGCGGAACTGTCAGAACGGCTTGCGCAAAACGCGCAGGCCGTATGCCGTCACTATTTGCCGGCTGGCAGGCGCGAAGGCCGTTACTGGATGGTCGGCGATGTCGCCGGAGCGCCTGGGCGCAGCCTTTACGTCCGCCTGTTCGAAACCGAGCGCGGCAGAATCGGCAACTGGGTTGATGCTGCGACCGGCGAACATGGCGATCTCGTCGATCTCATCCGGCTCAATCAGCGGCATGGGCGACTGTCCGAGACCATCGACGAGGCCGAACGCTTCCTCAGCCTGCCACCCTCGCCCTCGGACGATGAGCGCACTGCCTCAGCCTTCGCCAAGCCCGTACGAGCAGGGTCGCCCACCGCCGCCAGACGCCTGTTCGCCTCCTCGAAGCCGCTGACCGGATCACTGGCGAGCGCCTATCTGCGATCACGTGGCATCGCACGGGTCTCCGACCTGCCAGCCCTGCGCTTTCATCCGCGCTGCTACTATAAGCCCAATCAGGATGATGCGCCTGGAACACTCGGCGCTTTCCCGGCACTGATTGCAGCTGTGACCGACAGCGACAGCGTGCAGACCGGCGCACATCGGACGTGGATCGACCCATCAGGCGAGTTGAAGGCCAAAGTTGCATCGCCGCGCCGGGCCATGGGCAACATTCTCGGCAACGCCGTCCGGTTCGGAATTGCGGACGACGTCCTGATCGCGGGCGAAGGCATCGAGACCATGCTGTCGTTGCGCGAAGTCCTGCCGACCATGCCGATAGCGGCCGCAACCTCGTCAGCCCATCTCGCTGCAATCCTGTTCCCGCCAACACTCCAGCGCCTCTATGTTGCGCACGACCGGGATGCTGCAGGCGACGCGGCGTTCGGCATCCTGACCGACCGCACACAGGCAGCAGGAATC
>JAHJSJ010000140.1 GCA_018830415.1 Alphaproteobacteria bacterium
GGCCAATGGCGACGTGGAAGTGGGCGAAAAGATCGCTCAGGCCATGGAAAAGGTCGGCAAGGAAGGCGTGATCACCGTCGAGGAAGCCAAGGGCCTCGAATTTGAACTCGATGTCGTCGAAGGCATGCAGTTCGACCGCGGCTACCTGTCGCCCTACTTCATCACCAACCCCGACAAGATGACCGTGGAACTGGAAAATCCCTATATCCTGATCCACGAAAAGAAGCTGTCGAACCTGCAATCGATGCTGCCGATCCTTGAAGCGGTGGTGCAGTCGGGCCGTCCGCTGCTCATCATCGCTGAAGACATCGAAGGCGAAGCGCTGGCGACCCTGGTGGTCAACAAGCTGCGCGGCGGGCTGAAGGTTGCTGCGGTCAAGGCCCCCGGCTTTGGTGATCGCCGCAAGGCGATGCTGCAGGACATCGCGATCCTGACCAAGGGCGAGATGATTTCCGAAGACCTCGGCATCAAGCTTGAAAACGTCACTGTCGGGATGCTGGGTGAAGCCAAGAAGGTTTCGATCGACAAGGACAACACCACCATCGTTGATGGCGCCGGCGCAGCTGACGACATCAAGGCGCGCGTGGCTGAAATCCGCACCCAGATTGACAACACCACCAGCGATTACGACCGTGAAAAACTGCAGGAACGTCTGGCCAAGCTGGCTGGCGGCGTCGCGGTGATCAAGGTTGGCGGCGCGTCAGAAGTCGAAGTGAAGGAACGCAAGGACCGCGTTGATGACGCGCTCCACGCAACCCGCGCTGCGGTGGAAGAAGGCATCGTTCCGGGCGGCGGCACTGCACTGCTTTACGCCACCAAGGCCCTGGAAGGGCTGAAGGGCGCGAACGAAGACCAGACCCGCGGCATCGACATCATCCGCAAGGCGATCACCGCCCCGATCAAGCAGATCGCCCAGAACGCCGGCCATGATGGCGCGGTGGTTTCGGGCAACCTGCTGCGCGAAGATGACGAAACGCAAGGCTTCAACGCGGCGACCGACACCTATGAGAACCTCGTCGCCTCGGGCGTGATCGATCCGACCAAGGTGGTTCGCGTAGCGTTGCAGGATGCAGCCTCGGTCGCTGGCCTGTTGATCACCACCGAAGCGGCAATCGTGGAACGCCCGGAAGACAAGTCGTCCGCGCCTGCGATGCCTGACATGGGCGGCATGGGCGGGATGGGCTTCTAAGCTCTCGCGCTTGTGACTTTCCGGAGGCGGTAACGCCTTCGGGCAGAAACGGATAAGCCCCGGAGGTTCGCGCCTCCGGGGCTTTTCTGTTATCGCTTTCGGCAGTCGGGGCGAACCCCGGCAATGGCCGCAGAAAGGGGAATTATGAAGCTTGCACACAAAGCCCACGTCGCCTTGCTCGATGGCGAGAATTTTTCACTGTTGCGCAACGACGGGCAAATTTTTGAACCAAGGCTGGTGCCCGAAGCGCGGCCCGAACTGGTGCCGACCAATTTCAGCGCCGGGGTTCGGCATCAGGACCAGATCGGCAAACTGCTGGGCCGCACCCAGCTGGATGAACTGGCCCACGGCGCCGCCGCCGCCGCATGGCTCAACGCCAGGGCCATTGCCGGTGAGATTGAGGCGCTGCTGATTATCGCTGACCCCAAAACGCTGGGCGAAATGCGCCACCATTACCATGCCGAGCTTGAAAAACGGCTGGTCGGGGAAATCGACAAATCTTTCGCGGGCCGCCCGATCGAGGAAATTCAGGAGGCCATCATCGCCGCCTGAAACGGCGGACGATGATGATTACCCCCGGCGCGCGAACCCGTCACCCGCCCTTGCGGCTGGCCTCGGCGGCCTCCACCGCTGCTGCATCCCAGGTCACCCGTGTCTGGGTCTGCGGGTTGAAGCGGTCGCTTTCGTAGGTGGCCGCCTTGGCCGCCGCGATTTCCGCCTCGGTCAGGTGTTCGCTCGGCTGAAGCGCAAACACGTCGATCCCGCGCGTGATCTCGGTGCCGTAGATATGGCCGTTATACCAGTAGGTTGACCAGTATCCGCCCAGCACCAACTGCTTGGTATCAATCGGGCCGCGATCGAAATAGGCAATTTCCTTGGGGCTTGCGCTGTCGGTGAAGTCCATCACCGACAGGCCGCCCTGATACCACGCCTGCACAAACAGATCGCGGCCCGGCACCGGGATGATCGATCCGTTATGCGCGACGCAGTTTTCCATGTCGGTCTGCGGCGCAGGCATTTTGTAATGCGCGCGGAACACCAGCTTGCCATCGACGATATCGTAGATGGCATTGGCGCCCCAGGTCTTGGGGTCAGACGCCTTGCAGCGCGGCCGCCCGCCGCCGCCCCATTCGTCGGTAAAGATCACCTTCGTGCCATCATTGTTGAAGGTCGCCGAATGCCAATAGGCAAAGGTGGTGTCAGTCACCGCGTCGATCCGCTTGGGGTTCACAGGATCGCTGATGTCGAACAGGATGCCGTTGCCCGAACACGCGCCCGCCGCCAGCTTCAGCGCGGGAAACACCGTGATGTCATGGCAGTGATTGGTTTGCGCGGTGCGCTGCGTGCCGTCACCATGATCGCCGCCGCGCCACAACCCGGCGATTTCACCCGATTCGGTATCGGCAAACACGCGCGGGCTTTTGATGATCCGGGCTGCGGCGGGATCGGCCACCGGAATCTCGATCACGTCGACTGAAAACAGCGCGGTGCGGGTGTCGCCCGGAATCCCGCCGATACACCCGGCCAGCTCCTCTTCCTCGCGCACCCCGGCGGTGCCGGAATTATAGACGATCAGCCGCGTGTCATCGGCGCTGACGATCGAATGCGTGTGGCTGCCCCGGCAGGTCTGCACCCCGCCGACCTGCACCGGACGGGTGAGATCGGAAATGTCGAAGATGCGCAGGCCCCGGAACCTTTCGGTGCTGACCTTGCCCGGCGCGCCTTGCAGCCCGCAATCGATGCGCCCGCGGGTCTGTTCGACGCTCATCACCAGCAGGTTGCCAGCCACCGAGACATCGCCCTGCCCGCCGGGGCACACGACACTGCTCATCAGATTGGGCACGCCGTCATCGCCCAATTTGTAGATGTTGAACCCGTGGAAAGAGCCTGCGACCATCACATCGCCAAAAAACGCCATGTCGGTATTGGCGAAGTTGAGCAGCGGCGAACGTTCGGCAAATTCGGTGAGGCTGTCCTCTTCGGCCCGTTCAGCCGGTGCGGGCGGGACGGCATCTGCGGCGGCTTGATTGGGTGCAGGCGTGGCATCGACAGCCGCTTGACCGGGCGCTGCGGCGGGTTCGGCCGGTTCAGGTGCGGCCTTGCCTGCTTCCTGCTTGTCTTTATCTGCTTTTTGCTTGTCCTTTCTGGGGGCAGCCAGCGGGCGCAGATCGGCTGGGTTGGCAGGGTCAAAGAACCCGGCGGGCTTGGGCAGCGTGGCAATCTTGGTGAGGTTCAGGATCGCCTCACCGGCATTGTCGAACCCGGCAGCAAGCCCTGAACGCGGGTCTTGCGACAGGCCGGCCAGCAGCTTGTCCATCCGCTCGATCTCGCCGGTCTGTTCGTTTTCGATATCGCTGATGAAGCGGAACAATACCGGGTCAGCCGCGGTGCCATCCTGATCGAGCAGCTTCTTGACCATCTCCACCGCGCCTTCGTGGTGGGCGATCATCAGGGTGAGGAATTGCCGGTCAAACTCCACGCCCTTGGCCGCGGCCAGCGCCTGCATCTGTTCGGGGGAGGCCATGCCTGCCATGGTCGCGTGGGCGTGGTGGGCGTTGTGGCCCTGCATCATCGGGTCTTCGGCAGGCTCCCCGCGTTCAGCCAGCCAGCCTTTCATGAAGGCGATTTCGTCGGCCTGACTCGATTCGATCCGTCCGGCAATCGCCATCAGGTCTTCGGTATTGGTGCGATCCTTGACCAGCACCGCCATATCGACCGCCTGCTGATGGTGCACGATCATGTGCTGCATAAAGGTTGCGTCAGCCGGTGCGTAACCCGCCGTCACCAGCCGGGTCGCCTGTTCGGCGGTGAGCGTCTGGCTCGCCTGCCCCGGCGCACCGGGCTGCACGATCGGGGCACTTTGCGCAAAGGCGATGCCCGAAGCAGACAGCATCATTGCGGAAAGAACAGCGCGGGTGGCGCGCAGCGAGGCGGTGTTGGTCATAATGTCCCCTTGGTTGAAAGCGTGGCCGCCAGACTGCCGCGATCACCGGTGCAGTCAAGTCCATGAGTGCACCGGCAAGCCCGCATTCGACGAACCTGCCATTGCTGTCGAGGAGCGGCGAATCGCGCCTGCGCGCTGCCCTGTCGCGACCTGCGCACCATTCACCGCACTGGTTAAGATGAGGACTTGTCGCGGCGAATCGGGCATGACTAGGATGATTTATTAATCCGTCATAAACCCTGCCGGAGTAGCTTATCCCTATGGCACGCTCTCGTATCCTTGCTCTCGCCACTGGTTTTGCCGCTGCTTTTGCGACCCTGACCATGCCTGCGGCGGCGCGCAGCGATGAACTTCAGGCCAGCTTCGACAGCGCATTCGGCACGCAGATGCGCCAGCCTCAGAGCTTTGAGACGATCTACGCCTCCAGCTTTGAACAACGCATCGCCGAACTCGCCAGCGCCGACCAGGGCCGCATTGGCGTTGCCGCCATCGACCTTGCCACCGGCGAGGAAATCATGGTGCTGGGCGACCAACTGTTCCCGTTGGCATCGACCAGCAAGATCGCGATTGGTGCCACCTATCTCGAAATGGTCGAGCAAGGGCGCTATTCGCTGACTTCGGAATTTCCGCTGATGATGGCGGTGCGTTCGGCCAAATATTCCTCGCCCAAGGCTCCGGTGCGCGAAGGGCAA
>JAHJSJ010000141.1 GCA_018830415.1 Alphaproteobacteria bacterium
GATTTCGCGCTCGCGCGGCTGACAGGCGTGGTCGAAAAGCTGCTGATCTATCCTGAACGTATGCAGAAGAACCTCGATAGCATGGGCGGGCTTGTCCATTCGCAGCGGGTGCTGCTGGCGCTGACGCAGGCCGGGGTGAGCCGCGAGGATGCCTATGCGCTGGTGCAGCGTAACGCGATGAAAGTGTGGGAATCGGACGGAAAGTTATCGCTGCTCGATCTGCTCAAGGCTGACAGCCAAGTGACGGCGGCGCTTTCGCCGGAAGCTCTGGAGGATAAATTCGACCTCGCCTACCACTTCGCTCAGGTCGACACGATCTTCGCGCGGGTGTTCGGGTAAAATCGGCGATGCTGGACTCGGGAGCCAAATCGCCTAGGCTTGGCCAATCAATGGGCCATCGGGAGAGGCGTGCCTCGTGAAAATCCTTCGCACCATCATCTGGATTCTGGCGGCTTTGGGCTTCCTGATCTTTGCGATCTACAACTGGCGGCCGGTCGAATTGACGCTGTGGCAGAACCTTGTGATGGAAACCAAGGTGCCGGTGCTTGCGCTGCTGGCGTTTGCGGCGGGGTTCGTGCCGCTGTGGGCCTATCACCTGAGCGTGAAATGGGCGCTGAACCGCAGGGTGCGGGCGCTGGAAAATTCGCTCAGGAACATGGCGCTGGCGCGGCAGGCCGAAACGGCGGTATCAAACGCGGCGCCAATCGTGGACAGCCCTGTGGGTAAGTCAGGGACAAAAGCGGGAGAACCCGCCGACCCGTTCAACCCGTCAAACCCCGGCAGCGCGGGGGACGGCAAGTGAGCAATCCGATCTTCCTCGCGCTCGACATTCCGCAGCTGGAACCAGCCAAGGCGCTGCTATCCAAGGTCAAGGCGCATATTGGCGGGGTCAAGCTGGGACTGGAATTTTTCTGCGCACATGGCAGCCACGGGGTGCACGAAATTGCGCATATGGGCCTGCCGATCTTCCTCGATCTGAAGTTCCACGACATCCCCAACACCGTCGCTGCGGCGATGCAGGCGATCCATGTCTATCAGCCCGCGATTGTCACCGTCCACGCCAGCGGCGGACGCGCGATGATGGAGGACGCCAAGGCGGCGGCGGCTGATGGCTGCAAGGTGGTGGCGGTCACGATGCTCACGAGCCTTGATACCAATGATCTGACCGCCACCGGAGTTTATGGCAGCGCCGAAACGCAGGTGATGCGGCTGGCCGAACTCGCCCATGCCGCCGGATTGGACGGCGTGGTGTGTTCGGGACAGGAAGTCGGCATGGTCAGCAAGGCGTGGCGCGATGGCTATTTCGTCGTCCCCGGCCTGCGCCCCAACGGCGGTGGCACCGGCGATCAGAAACGCGTTGTCACCCCCCGCGCCGCGCGCGACAACGGCGCGAGCGTGCTAGTGATCGGCCGCCCGATCAGCCGCGCGGAAGACCCGGTAGAAGCTGCGCGCGCGATCGAGGCGACGCTTTAGCGGCGATTGCTTATGCCCACTGCGATCAAGATCTGCGGGGTTTCCACGAGCGATTCGCTCAGCGCCTGCATCGCCGCGCGCGCCGATTGGTGCGGGCTGAACTTCTATGCTCCTTCCCCGCGTTACGTTACCGGCGCGCAGGCTGCCCGGTTGGCCGAGGTATCGGGCACCGCGATCCGCCGTGCGGGCGTGTTTGTCGATTCCGATGATGCGGCAATCGCTGACGCGGTGGCAGCCGGAAGGCTCGATGCGATCCAGCTGCACGGCGATGAAACGCCCGAACGCGCAGCCGCCGTGCGGGCGCGGTTCGGCTTGCCCGTTTGGAAAGTGCTGTGCGTGGCGAGCGCCGATGATATCGCACGCGCTGATCGCTATGCCGGGACGGCGGATTTCATCCTGTTCGACGCCAAGACGCCCAAGGGCGCGATGCCGGGCGGCATGGGGTTGGTGTTCGATTGGTCACTGCTTCGCCAGTATAAGGGCGCGCTGCCATGGGGCCTTGCAGGCGGGCTGACCCCGGTCAATGTTGCCGAGGCGGTGCGGCTGACCGGCGCGCCGCTAGTGGATACATCGTCCGGCGTAGAAAGCGCACCCGGCATCAAGGACGTGGACAGAATCGCCGCCTTCTGCAAAGCGGCACGGCTATGAACACGCACCCCAATTCCTTCCGCACCCAGCCCGATGATCGCGGCCATTTCGGCCAGTTTGGCGGGCGCTATGTCGCTGAAACGCTGATGCCGCTGGTGCTCGATCTGGAGCGCGAATACAGGAAGGCGCAGGCCGACCCGGCGTTTGCCGCCGAGTTCGACGACTTGCTGGAACATTACGTCGGCCGCCCCAGCCCGCTCTACTTCGCGCCGCGCCTCACCGAAGAGCTCGGCGGCGCGCAGGTGTGGTTCAAGCGCGACGAGCTCAATCACACCGGCGCGCACAAGATCAACAATTGCATCGGGCAGATCCTGCTGGCGATGCGGATGGGCAAGACCCGGATCATCGCGGAAACCGGCGCGGGCCAGCACGGGGTCGCCACCGCCACGGTCTGCGCGCGGTTCGGCCTGCCTTGCGTGATCTACATGGGCGCCGAGGACGTCGCGCGGCAATCGCCCAACGTGTTCCGCATGAAGCTTTTGGGCGCTGAGGTGATCCCCGTCACCAGCGGCGGAGCGACGCTGAAGGACGCAATGAACGAAGGGCTGCGCGACTGGGTCGCGAACGTCCACGACACCTTCTACATCATCGGAACGGCGGCTGGCCCGCACCCCTATCCAGAGATGGTGCGCAACTTCCAGAGCGTGATCGGCACAGAAGCGCGCGCGCAGATGCTTTCCCGCACCGGCCGCCTGCCCGATCTGCTGGTCGCCTGCATCGGCGGCGGATCGAACGCGCTGGGACTGTTCCACCCGTTCCTCGATGATGCGGATGTGAAGATGCTTGGCGTCGAAGCGGCGGGGCATGGCTTGGATGGCGATCAACACGCCGCGAGCCTGCTCGGCGGATCGCCCGGCGTGCTCCACGGCAACCGCACCTATCTTTTGCAGGACGAAGACGGCCAGATCACCGAAGGCCACTCGATCAGCGCGGGGCTGGATTACCCCGGAATCGGCCCCGAACACGCGTGGCTGAAGGAATCGGGCCGCGTCGATTATACCGCCGTCACCGATGACGAGGCGCTGGAAGGCTTCCAGCTGCTCTGCCGCACCGAGGGGATCATTCCTGCGCTGGAGCCATCGCACGCGATTGCGGCGGTGGCGAAGGTCGCGCCGACGATGCCCAAGGACAGCATCGTGCTGATGAATCTGTGCGGGCGCGGCGACAAGGATATTTTCACCGTGGCGGAAAAGCTGGGGGTGGAACTGTGACCCCTTTCCCTCGTCATTGCGAGGAGCCGAAAGCGACGCGGCAATCCAGAGCTTGCGCGCGCCGCTCTGGATTGCTTCGCTACGCTCGCAAAGACGGTGTTGCGGGGTGCATTCAATGACCAACCGCCTCTCAACCACCTTCGCCGCCCCCCGCCCCTCGCTCGTCTGCTTCATCACCGCAGGCGATGGCGACACGGCGGCCAATCTCGATGCGCTGGTGGAAGCCGGGGCGGATGTGATCGAATTGGGGATGCCGTTCACCGATCCGATGGCTGATGGCCCCGCGATTCAGGCCGCCAATCTGCGCAGCCTTGGCGCGGGCACGACCACGGCGGACGTGCTGCGCTACGCCTCCGAGTTCCGCGCGCGCCACCCAAATGTGCCGCTGGTGCTGATGGGCTACGCCAACCCGATGGTGCGGCGCGGGCCGGAGTGGTTCGCCGAAGCCGCCGCAGCCGCTGGCGTGGACGGAGTGATCTGCGTCGACATTCCGCCTGAGGAAGACGACGCGCTCGGCCCGGCCTTGCGCGTCAAGGGCATCGCCCCGATCCGCCTCGCCACACCCACCACCGACGCCGCGCGCCTGCCGCAGGTGCTCGCGGGCAGCGAGGGCTTCCTCTATTACGTCTCGGTCGCCGGGATTACGGGGAAGCAGCAGGCGGTGCAGGCCAGCATTGAAGAAGCTGTGGCGCGGCTCAAGCAATCGACTGATCTGCCGATTGCGGTCGGCTTTGGCGTGCGCACACCTGAACAGGCTGCTGCCATCGCCAGGGTAGCGGACGGCGTGGTCGTCGGCTCGGCCTTGGTGGAAATCTGCGGCGAATATGGTGCGGATGCCCCCCAGCACCTCAAGACCCTCACGGCTGCGCTCGCCGAGGCCGTTCACAAGGCCCGTTAATGTCGTCATTGCGAGCACAGCGTGGCAATCCAGAGCATCACGCAAGCCGCTCTGGATTGCTGCGTCGCTTCGCTCCTCGCAATGACGGGGAAAATACAATAAGGACTTTGCATGAACTGGTTCACCCGCGTCCGCAATTCACTGGGCTTCTCGTCCGGGAAGAAAGCCACAGAGAAGGATCTGTGGATCAAATGCCCGTCGTGTCAGGAAATGCTGTTCGTGGCCGAATATGAAGGCAACCTCAGCGTCTGCCCGAAATGCGAACATCACGGGCGGATCGGGGCCGATGCGCGGCTTGCGCTGCTGCTCGATCCGGGGTTCGAGGTGCTGCCGCTGCCCAAGGTCACCGAAGACCCGCTGGGCTTCAAGGATACCAAGAAATACACCGACAGGCTGAAGGCCGCGCGCGCCGCCAACCCGCATGACGATGCCTTTGTCGTCGGTTCGGGCACCATCGACACCCACCCCGCCGTCGTCGGGGTGCAGGATTTCAGCTTCATGGGCGGCTCGATGGGCATGGCCGTGGGGCAGGCCTTTTGCGAAGGCGCGCAAAAAGCGCTCGATCGCGGGTGCGCCTATATCGTCGTGACCGCAGCAGGCGGCGCGCGGATGCAGGAGGGGATCCTGTCCCTGATGCAGATGCCGCGCGCAACGGTTATGACGCGGCGGCTGAAACAGGCGGGCCTGCCTTATATCGTGGTGCTGACCGACCCCACCACCGGCGGCGTGACCGCAAGCTACGCGATGCTCGGCGACATCCACATTGCCGAACCCGGCGCGTTGATCGGCTTCGCAGGCCAGCGCGTGATCCAGGACACGATCCGCGAACAGCTGCCAGAAGGCTTCCAGCGCGCCGAATATCTTCACAAGCACGGCATGGTCGACATGGTCGTGCCCCGCCGCGAACTGAAGGCGATGCTGGGGCAGGTGCTGGATTATCTGCAGCCGGTGAAGGCGGCTTGACCCGCGCGCCCGGTGAAGCCGCTCGATTTTGGCCGTTCCGACGATCCGGCGGTGCAGGCGCAGCTTGACCGGCTGAGCGCGCTTAGCGTGCCGCAGGGGCGGCTGGGGCTGGAGACGATCCGCGCGCTGATGCAGCGGCTCGGCGACCCGCACCGCAAGCTGCCGCCTGTGTTCCATGTTGCGGGAACCAATGGCAAGGGATCGACCTGCGCCTTCCTGCGCGCGATGCTGGAGGCGCACGGTTACCGCGTCCATGTCACCACAAGCCCCCATCTGGTGCGCTACAACGAACGCATCCGGCTGGCGGGCGCGCTGATTTCTGACGCGGAGCTGGCGGCGGTGCTGGCCGAAGTGCTCGATACGGGCGAAGACCTCGCCCCCAGTTTCTTCGAAGTCACCATCGCGGCGGCCTTCCTCGCCTTTGCCCGGACGCCGGCCGATGCCTGCGTGGTCGAAGTCGGCATGGGCGGGCGGTTCGATGCGACCAATGTGCTGGAGCCGGACACGATTGCCGCCTGCGGGATCGCGGCGCTCGGCCTCGATCACGAACGCTTCCTGCTCGCGCCGGAGGATGGCGTGCCACAAGAGCCGATGGCGCGGATCGCGTTTGAAAAGGCGGGGATTGCTAAGGCTGGCGTGCCGCTGGTGACGATTGCTCAGCCGGAAGTGGAAATGACAGCGATCCGTGCGGTAGCGATTGGCATGGGTGCGCCGGTGATTATCGCGCAGAATGCCCCTGACATGCCGCTCGCACTTCCCGGCGCGCACCAGCGGGTGAACGCCGGGTTGGCCGTAGCGATGCTGCGCGCGCAAACCGCCTTGCCAGTATCGGACGCGGCGATGGCTGCGGGATTGGCGGGAGCGCGCTGGCCCGCGCGGATGCAGCGCCTTGGCCCCGGCCCGCTCACCGGTGGACGCGAAGTGTGGCTCGATGGCGGGCACAACCCTCAGGCAGGCGCGATGCTCGGCGCGTATTTCGCAGGTCAGCGCCTGCATCTGGTAATCGGGATGATCGAGGGTAAAGACCCCAGCGCGCTCACCACCCCGCTCGGCCCGATGCTCGCCAGCATTACCGCTGTGCCGGTGCCGGGACATGATTGGCGCCCGGCAACAGCGTTTGGCCCCCAAGCACGCCCTGCGTCAGACTTGCCGGCCGCAATGGCTGCTATCCCCGATGATGGCCTGCCAGTGCTGATCGCCGGATCGCTCTACCTGGCGGGCGAGGCGCTGCGGTTGAATGATGAGGTGCAGGATTAGGCGCTACTCTGCGGGAGTAACGCGCGGTTTCGCGTTGACCGCTTCGGGCGGGGCGCTGCTCTCACCGTCACCGGTCTGGCGCACGCTCTCCACCACGAAGCCCTTGCGCCACAGCATCCACAACAGCAGCATCCCCGGCGCGGCAATCACGACCGTAAAGATCCAGAAACCCACCCAGCCGAGGTTTTCGGCGAGATAGCCCGAAGGCGTCGCCAACCATGTTCGTCCCACCGCTGCAAAGCTGGACAGCAGCGCAAACTGGGTTGCCGTGTAAGCGAGGTTCGACAAGCCCGAAAGATAGGTCACGAACACCGTCAGCCCGATCCCGCTGGTCAGGTTTTCAGTCCCCACCGCGATGGCCAGCATCAACGGC
>JAHJSJ010000142.1 GCA_018830415.1 Alphaproteobacteria bacterium
CGAAATCCTCGCTCATGCTGGCTACGCCAGCGTCGCTGCGGGCGGCCGGTCGGCCTTGCGGCGGCTGCGTGAGATTTTTGTGTCCGCACGCCTCCGGCGCGCGAAATCCTCGCTTCGCTGCGGGCGGCCAGTCGGCCTTGCGGCGCACTGCGTGCGCCGATTCACCGCCACACGCAAAGTTGGTTGGGTTCAGATCAGACCGGCAAGCGGGCTCGACGGATCGGCATACATCCGCCGCGCCATGCGGCCCGCCAGATAGGCTTCACGCCCGGCCTCGACCGCCAGCTTCATCGCGCGGGCCATGCGGATCGGGTCTTTGGCCTCGGCGATGGCTGTGTTCATCAGGATGCCGTCACAGCCCAGCTCCATGCCGACCGCCGCATCCGATGCCGTGCCGACACCCGCATCGACCAGCACGGGCACCTTGGCGCCCTCGACAATCAGCCGGATCATTACCCGGTTCTGGATGCCCAGCCCCGAACCAATCGGCGCGCCCAGCGGCATGATCGCCACCGCGCCCGCGTCTTCCAATTGCTTCGCCGCGATGGGATCATCGGCGCAGTAGACCATGGGGAGGAAGCCTTCCTTGGCCAGCACCTCGGTCGCCTTCAGGGTTTCGCGCATATCGGGATAAAGCGTGCGCGCTTCGCCCAGCACTTCCAGCTTAACCAGATCCCAGCCGCCCGCCTCGCGCGCCAACCGCAGCGTGCGCACTGCATCTTCGCCGGTAAAGCAGCCAGCGGTGTTGGGCAGGTAGGTGATCTTTTTGGGGTCGATATAGTCGGTCAGCATTGGCGCTTTGGGATCGCTGACATTCACCCGGCGCACTGCCACGGTGACGATCTCTGCCCCCGAAGCCGCGACGGCGGCGGCGTTCTGCTCGAAACTTTTATATTTCCCGGTGCCGACAATCAACCGCGAGGTGAAAGTGCGCCCGGCCACGCTCCAGCTATCCGCCGGATGATCGCCGCCGCCGACGAAGTGGACGATTTCCAGCCTGTCGCCCTCGGCCAGCGGAGCATCCTCCAAAGTCGAACGCGGGACGATTTCGCCGTTGCGTTCAACCGCAACCTTTCCAGGGGCAAGCTCCAACTCGCGCACCAGATCGGCAATTGTGGCGGCGTGGGTGCGGCGTGGATCGCCGTTCAGCGTGATGGTCTTGGGATCGTTCATGGCGCGAGACATAGGCACTTGCGCCCGCGCTGCAACAGCGAGTTTGCGCAATCGCTCAGCGTGCGGCGCGCAGGTTGATCAGGTGGCCGATCGACACCAGCGTCACGCCCATCAGTGTCAACATCAGTTCATCGGTGCCGTGGGGCACCACCAAAGCAGCCCCCATCAGCATCAACCCCACCAGCGCCAGCCCGAACGGCAACATCCGGCGGTGCCGCATCAGGCCCCAGCCGATTGCCACCGCTGCCACGCCCAGCGCCAGCGCCAGGCCGATCCGGTGGATATTGTCATCAAGCAGGAAATGCCCGCCCAGCCCAAGCGATGAAATCACCACCAGCGTCGTCAGACAATGCAGCACACACAGCCCGGCAAGCCCGATCCCGATCTGATCAAGGCGGCGGCGCAGCGAGGTGTGATTCGCGGGGGGAAGGGCGTTTTGCGTCATCTTGCATCGGCTCTTATGTTATATTATCACATTGCGCAAGTGGCGATTGCCATGCGCTCGATTGCGCATCCCGCACCCCTGCTTGCACTGAACGGACTTGCACAAGTCGCCTTCCCGGCACATTTACCGCTGCACCATGGCCACCTTCGCCTCTGTATCGAACCTGTTTGCAACGCAGCCAAACCCGCGCGCGCGCCCACTGGCACTGACGCGCTGGCTGGAACTTGTCGCCGGGCTGGTGGTGTTGATCGTGCTGGTCGGCGGGATTACCCGGCTGACCGAAAGCGGGCTGTCGATCACCGAATGGAATGTCATTACCGGCATCCTCCCACCCTTGACCGAGGCCGCCTGGCAGACCGAATTCGCCAAATATCAGGCCACCCCCGAATACCGGCTCGAAGCGGCCATCGGCGGGATGACCTTGGCTGATTTCCAGTTCATCTATTTCTGGGAATGGGTGCACCGCCTGATCGCGCGGGTTGTCGGCCTGGTTTACGCGGTGCCGCTGGCGTGGTTCTGGTGGCGCGGCGCGATCCCGCAAGGCTACAAGGCGCGGTTGCTGGGTCTGCTGGCGCTCGGCGGGCTACAGGGCCTGTTCGGCTGGCTGATGGTGCAGTCCGGACTGGTCGGTGACATGACCGATGTCAGCCATTTCCGTCTGTCGCTCCACTTGCTGACCGCGCTGGCGCTGCTCGCTGGCCTTGTATGGACGGCGCGCGATATGCGGCGGCTGGCGCGGGTGCCCGATGCGCGCCCCGCCCCGCTGACGCGCGCATCCGCGCTGGTGGCAGGCGTATTGTTCATTCAATTGCTGCTCGGCGCATGGGTGGCGGGGCTGAATGCCGGGCACGCCGCCTATGACTGGCCGCTGATGAACGGGCGGCTGGTGCCGGATGTCGACTGGTCACGCGGGATTGTCTGGACGATCACCCATGATCCGTTCCTGCTGCAATTCCTGCATCGCTGGTGGGCATGGGTAGCGGTGGCGGCGCTGGTGTGGCTGGCACGGCGAGTGCGCAAGACCGATCGCTTCGCCAGCATCGCGGTGCACAGCGCATTCGGCACGATGGTGCTGCTCGGCATTGCCACAGTGATGAGCGAAGTGTCACTGTGGATCGCCGCCGCGCACCAATTGGTGGGGGCCTTGACTGTGGCCGCAACAATATGGGCGATGCACAGCGACGGGGTCGCGCGGCAGAACAGAGGCCTTTCCGCCTGATTGGCAGGGCTGAAACCGGCACCGCGCCGGTGTAGCCCTCGCTTTCTGACAGCGAAAAGCGCGCGTCGCAGCGAATGGGATCATCAGTTGGGTCAAACCACAAGGCTCCCGAACCTCGCGAATATCACCGCTACCGGGATTGCAGCTCATCGCCTTCTTGAATCGTACTTGCGGGCCGTTTGATCGAATGCGGAGTGCCCTCGAGCTCGTGCCGTCGTTCAGTTGTCATATTCAACAAATCTGCGGGAAGCCGATTTTTCGGGCTTGTGAAATCGTGTCGCAGCGATATTGGGAGTTGCCGCCTGGCGCTTGGGGTCGCGGGCCGACGGCAAAATGGATAAACTTTCCCTGGGGGATAAATCAATGATTTCATTTATGAAGGTGCGCTTCGGCGCATCTGCCGCCATGCGCGTTGCGCTCATGGCGGGCACTGCCTCTTTGTCATTCGCCACGCCGGCCATGGCTCAGGACGCAGCCTTGCTGGAACGGCTCGAAGCTCTGGAGCAGAAATTCCAGACGCTCGAGAAGGAAAACCAGACGCTCAAGCAGGAACTGACCACGTTCCGGGCCGAATCTTCGGCGCAGGTCGCGCAAGCTTCGGCTGCCACACAGGCAGGTTCCGCCCAAGCTGCCGCAAATGCGGCCGCAGTGA
>JAHJSJ010000011.1 GCA_018830415.1 Alphaproteobacteria bacterium
GTCAGCGGTGATGCGGTTGACCTCAGCCGTATCACCGTCAAACGCGAAGCCCCGCCGCCGCCTGAAAAGCCCAAGCCCAAAGAGCCGGTCAAACCCGTCCACCCCAGCCGCGTGTGGGTGCAGGTTGCAACCGGCCGGAATGCCAAGGCGCTGGGGTTCGATTGGCGCCGCATTTCGCGCGGCGGCGGCGATACGCTGGCCAAGCTGAAACCGCACACCACCCCTTGGGGGGAGGCGCACCGCCTGCTGGCCGGGCCGGTCGACACCCGCGAAAAGGCACAGGCGATGGTGCGCGAGCTTAAGGGCAAGGGGATCGACAGCTTCCTCTATGTCAGCCCGGAAGGTGAAGAAATTCAGCTGGTTAAATAGTAATTTCCGGCTCTCACCCACTTTCTTTGCACAGGCTTTGCACAGCTCTATCCGGTTCTCCCCAGCCACCGGGCGATGGTGCATTGCCAACCCCCGCGCTCGGCGTCCAAACGTGCTTCGGACGGCGTGATCGTGCCTTCCCCCCAAGCGAAAGAGCGCCGATGAGAGTGAGCAATATGGAATATTCCGCCGAGGACGATGCCGCCCCCGTCGAAATGCTCGCCAACCTGTTCGCAGCGCGTGGCTGGCCGTATGAGATGGTTTCCGACGACGAAATGAGCGGCGAGGTGCAGGGCAGCTGGACCAATTACCAGCTGCGCGCGATCTGGCGCGCTGAAGACAGCGTGCTGCAATTCCTGTGCCTGCCCGATATCCGCGTCACCGATGACAAGCGCGCATCCGCCTATGAATTGCTGTGTCTGGTCAACGAACAGATGTGGCTGGGGCATTTCGATATCTGGTCGAACGGCGATGTGCTGCTGTATCGACACGGCGCGCTGCTGGGCGATGACGGGCGACTGAGCCTCGACATGGCGCAGGCGCTGGTCGAATGCGCGATCGACGAATGCGACCGGTTCTACCCGGCGTTCCAGTTTGTGCTGTGGGGCGACAAGACTCCGCGCGCGGCGCTGGAGGCGGCAATGGTTGACGCGGCGGGCGAGGCCTGAGAGGTTCGACCTCTTATGATAAACCAACTTCTCATTATCGGATGCGGCAATATGGGCGGGGCCATGCTCGCCGGGTGGCTGGCGGCGGGGGCTGACCCTGCGCGGTTTGCGGTGCTCGACCCCGGCCTGCCCGCTGCGCCCGATGGCGTAACACTTTATCGCAGCGCCGATGATGCCGCAGCGGCGGGCGCGCATGACGCGGTGATGTTGGGGTTCAAACCGCAGCAATTGGGCGCGCTTGCGCCGGGATTGCAGCGACTGACCGGCAGCGGCGTTACGGTGTGTTCACTGCTCGCCGGGATGACCTTGGCGCAGCTGGCGCAGGCGTTTCCCGATGCAGGTGGCCATGTGCGGGTGATGCCCAATCTGGCGGCGCGGATCAACAAATCGCCGGTCATCCTGCTTGAACAGGGATTGGATGAAGCCGGGTGCACCGATCTGTTTGCACTGTATGACCTGCTCGGCAGTGCCGTGTGGCTGGACGATGAAGCGCAATTCGATCTCGTCACCGCGCTGGCCGGGTCGGGGCCGGGCTTTGTCTATCGCTTCATTGATGCGCTGGCGGGCGCGGCGATCGATCTGGGGCTGGATGCCGATACGGCTGCGCAGCTTGCGCTCGCCACGGTTGACGGCGCAGCGACGCTTGCCGCCGCAGCCGATGTCAGCCCCGGTGCGCTTGCCGACCGGGTGGCAAGCCCCGGCGGGATGACCCGTGAAGGGCTGAATGTGCTCGATAATGGCGACGCGCTGCGCCGGTTGCTGGCCGATACCCTGCGCGCCACAAGGGACAAGGGCGCGGCGCTTTCCCAAGGCGATTAACATTAACGCCCGTTAAGCTGAATAGAGTGCATAGTTTGCAACCCGGTTTCGCTTGAAAAGCGCGCAGGAAAGCCCGATATTGCCATTTGTGAAGAACGCGGCATCTCGCGTTCCGATGAAAAGGATTAGAGGTTCCGCAATGGCTGACTGGAAAGACACCTCGCGCGATGCGCAGCGATTGGGCTCCGTGCCCCGCGCGGGCGGCGATGTTGCCGGCCGTGCAGGGTATGATGAGGGCCTGCGCTCTTACATGCTCTCGATCTACAACCACATGTCCTCGGCGGTTCTGCTGACCGGGATCGTGGCGCTGGTGGCTGCCAGCAGCGGCTTTGCCGCCGCGATGGCGGGCACGCCGCTGATGTGGGTGGTGATGCTCGCCCCGCTCGGCTTTGTGCTGGCGATGAGCTTTGGTCTCCACAAGATGAGCCAGGCGACGCTGAATATCCTGTTCTGGACATACGCGGCCGTGATGGGCCTGTCGCTGTCGACGATTTTTCTGGTCTTCACGGGCGAATCGATCGCGGTGACGTTCTTCGCGACGGCGGGTGCCTTTGCCGGTCTCAGCCTGTGGGGTTACACCACCAAGAAGAACCTGTCCGGCTGGGGCAGTTTCCTGATCATGGGGGTGATTGGCCTTATTATCGCCAGCGTCGTCAACCTGTTCCTGCAGTCGGGCGCGATGTCCTTCGTGATCAGCGGACTGGGCGTGCTGATTTTCGCAGGCCTCACCGCCTATGATACGCAGCGGCTGAAAATGCAGTACGAACATCTGCGCGGCACCCAGTTCATGGGCAAGGCCGTGATCATGGGCGCGCTGACCCTGTATCTCGACTTCATCAACATGTTCATGTTCCTGCTGCAGTTCCTCGGCAATCGCGAATAATACCAAAGCTCGATGAGCCCCGCCTCATCGAGCTTTGGTTAAGCCCGTGCGGCGCCTGAGCATTTCCAGCGCGTGATGCGTTAGCATCTTAGCGCGCTGGTATAATCGCCAGCCGGGGCCCTGACCCCGGCGCGGAAAACCCGATGCAGCACTGAATATCCGATGCCCGGAACCTTTCATCAGGTTCCGGGCATTTGCTTTGTTGCCTGACGCCGCTATCTCGCGCACTTCAGCTTTGAGCAAGCTGGCGGGCGCGATATAGGCTCGTCAAAGCGGCTGCACCGCTGACAACAAGAGAGGTTGATTGATCCATGAGCGCGGCCACCCACAAGCCTTCGTCAACGTTCCAAAGGCCCGACGCAGAGCCCCGCGCGCCGTTCGGGTTGAAGATCACCACGGTTGCGGTCGGCAGCGCCCTGCTGGCGGCCTGCGCCACACCCGCTCCGCCGCCGCCGCCGCCCCCGCCGCCCCCGCCTCAGGCCGTGGTTGAGGCCGCGCCCTACCGCCCGCTGCCGCCGGGCGGCGCGCTGGTGGCGAACGGGGGCCGCGTGCTCAACGTCACTGCGATGGGCCGATCCGTGACCGAAGCGCAGCGGCTCGCCTATGCGGCGGTTGACGCAATCGACTTCCCCACCGGATTCTGCCGCCGCGA
>JAHJSJ010000143.1 GCA_018830415.1 Alphaproteobacteria bacterium
ATGCTCTGCTACGTCACGCCCAAGGAGCATCTGGGCCTGCCTGATCGTGACGATGTGAAGGTCGGCGTGATCACCTACAAGCTGGCGGCCCACGCGGCGGACTTGGCCAAGGGGCATCCGGCATCGCAGGTGCGCGACGATGCGCTGTCCAAGGCGCGGTTCGAATTCCGCTGGCGAGATCAGTTCAACCTCAGCCTCGACCCCGAAACTGCCGAGCAATATCACGACCAGACGCTTCCGGCGGAAGGAGCAAAGTCGGCCCATTTCTGTTCGATGTGCGGGCCGAAGTTCTGCTCGATGCAGATCAGCCAGGACGTGCGGGACTTTGCCGCCAAGCAGAACTCCAGCCCCGAAAGCTTCCTCGCCTCCGAAAAGCTGGGCGCCGACACCGCCGAGGCCAGCCGTCAGGCGGCGATCAAGGGCATGGAGGAAATGAGCCGCAAGTATAACGAAGGCGGGCGCGAACTTTATGTTGGTGCAGGGGATCGCGAGCACGACTAATCGCAATCCCCCACGATTGGCGGCGCTGGATTGACTGGCCCGGCGAAACGGCAGACACTCCGCATGGGGTTGTGTCATTTGGGGGATCGACATCATGAACGCTTATCGCCTGCTGCAAATCCTGCTGGTCGCTTTCGGGGTGGTGTTCTGCCTGATCTGGCCGCTGGCGATCGTCTGGCCATCCGGCTGGGCGTGGCACGAAGGCCCGCCGATGGCCTCGCAATATTACATGATGATCGTGGGGGTTTACGCGACGCTGGGCGTGTTCATGATCCTCGCCGCGCGCGATCCGCTGAAGCACGTGTCGCTGATCTGGTTCGTCGCCGTGTCGAGCGCGGTTCACGCCGCGATCATGGCGGTGCAATCGCTGGACGATCCGATGCACCGCGGCCACCTGCTGGGCGATGTCCCGGCGCTGCTGCTGGTGACGCTGGCGTTTGCGGTGCTGGTGCCCAGGGCGCAGCGCGGCGCGACGGTGTAACCGGTGCGCGGCTTGGCCGCGTGCCAGTGTCAAGGGTAAGGGGAAACGACAAGATGCAAGTTGCAAGAGCAAGCGGGCGCATGAGCGGGTATAGGGGCGCAGGGCTTGTGTGGATTATAGCGGCGATGGTGGCGGTTGGATTGGCTGTTTCGGCGTTCCAGGCCCAGGCATCCGCCACTGCCACGCGGTTTGATCCGGCGGCGTTCTTCACCGGGCGCACCACCAGCCAGGGCACGCTGAAGCAGATCCTTTCGTCCACCAAGACCACCCGCGTGTCCACCTTTGGCACCCGCCAGAGCAATGGTGACATGGTGCTGGAACAGGAGGTGACAATCGGCGACCAGCCGACACGCTACCGGACATGGCGCCTGCGCGAAACATCGCCCGGCCAATTCGGCGGCACAATTTCCGACGCCGCCGACGATCTTTCGGGCACTCTGGCTGGCGACACCCTGACGCTGACCTATACGATGGACAACCACCTGTGGATCCACCAGGTCATCACGGTCAACCGCGACGGCCAAAGCGCCAGCAACGTGATGCGCATCCGCCGGTTTGGCATCACCGTGGCCCGGCTGACCGAGACGATCCGGCGCGAGCAATAATTACAAAGCGCGATGAGCGTGGCCTCATCGGGCTTTGGTTAAGCCCGTGCGGCGCCCCGCGCAATTCCAGCGCGTGATGCGTCAGCATCTCAGCGCGCTGGTATAAGCGCGCTTGGATCAGCCGTTCTTCATATTCTCCAGCCCCTTGATCCCGCCGGGCTTGGTGCTCGGCTGGCTGGCGTTGAGCTTTGGCCCCTTGTCCTTCTTGGGCTTGCGGGCTTCCTTGCTCTTCTTCTGTTGGCCCTTGGCCATAGGATGTTCCGATCACAGGCGAGATGCCCTGCCGCGGGCGTGCGCCCGATGGGGGGTGGTGTTAATGTGGGGGTGGGAAGGAAAAGTTGGCGATAAGTCTTTTATGATGGGCGAAGTTTGCGGATTGGATCGTTACAACATCCCAATGGCTTCTGGACATTTGCCTGAAACTTGATCACTGAGAACAAAAGGGGAGCAAAATGACGGGACACCATACTGTAGTCGATCTCTTTTGTGGGGCCGGTGGCCTTAGTGAAGGCTTTAGCCAAGCGGGTTTTGATGTGAGGCTTGGATCAGACGTAGAGCCCAAATTCGGTGAGACCTTTGTCCGCTCACACGATGGTGCGCACTTCCTGCCAATACCTATCCAGCAGCTTTCGGTTTCCGACGTTCTTTCAAAGACACAATTGAGGCCGGGAGAACTTGACGTTCTTGTCGGCGGCCCGCCCTGCCAAGGTTATAGTGTTTATAATCATGGGAGGGGAGAGCATGATCCTCGTGCAGGGCTATTTCGTGAATATCTTCGATTGCTATCGGGGCTGCGGCCTAAGCACGTCGTCATGGAAAACGTAACCGGGCTTCTTTCGATCGGCGGTGGAAGCTTGCTGTCGTCAATCCGTCACGAGTTTGCTGAGCTTGGGTACGAGCCCGTGGTCGGTGTCCTGAAGGCGGAGGAGTTTGGCGTTCCTCAAGAGCGTCGCCGCGTCATTTTTATGGCAAGCCGGATTGGCCCGCGACCTGAACTTCCAAAGGCTACTCATGGTGAAGGGCTTCACCCGCTGGTCACCATTTGGGATGCAATTGGCGATCTTCCACCAATTTGGGAACAGGGTGCATTTGGTGGAGAGGTGGAATATGCCTGCGACCCATTCAGTGATTTCCAAAAAAAGATGCGAGGCCTCAACAAGGGTTTGAAAAACCACCGCGGGCCTAGGCTTTCCAAGGTCAATTTGGACCGCGTGAAGCACATTCCGCAAGGCGGTTCGTGGAGAGATATTCCCTTTGATTTACTGCCGGCAGGCATGAAGAAGGCCAAGCGCAGCGACCACACAAAACGCTACGGAAGACCGAGGCCTGACCAACTCTCGTGCACAATTTTGACCAAGTGCGATATTCACTGGGGGGCGTATATTCACCCTTTGCAGAATCGGGCATTTACCGTTCGTGAGGCCGCTCGGCTTCAGTCATTTCCCGATGATTTTGAATTTTTTGGGAGCGTCACCGATCAATTCGTTCAGGTCGGAAATGCAGTTCCACCGCTAATGGCGCGCGCGATTGCGGAGCAGGTTAAAGCGGCTTTGCTTTCCCACGTGAGGCTTGTTGCCTAGATGGCCGTAGACGCGACGACATTGATTGCGGAGGTGTTGGGTCGCCCAGCGGTTTCAGGATACGATCCTGCTGCCGATGATTTTATCTGCCCATTTACGAATTCGCGCTGCATCAAGGCAGTTGGTCGGGAGCCGATGCCGGTCTGTTCAGTTTGGCGCGGCGGGCGAGTCGTAATAGTTTGCCCAAACCGGCTTAGTCAGCGTGATCTCATCGACGATGTGCTAGACCATTGCTGGCCAGAGGGTGTCTCTCGCGATGTGGCTATTGCGCGGGAAGTGCAGCTTGCCGGATTTGGCAACGTCGATTTCGTGATTGCTCACATTTCTGACGGAGCGGTCGGACACTTTGTCAGCGTTGAAGCTCAAACAGTGGATGTGACCGGCTCTTACCGCCCAGCATATCAGGCGTTGGTAGGTGGCGATGAACTTCAAAGATCACCATCTTTTGGGTTGAATTGGGATAACGTATATAAGCGTTATATGACTCAAGTTATAAGAAAAGGGTTTCATCATCACCACTGGCGAACGAAGATCGTCGCTCTCATGCAGGACGAGCTTTACAATCAACTTACAAAATTTCCGTTTCTGACTTCACCTAATATATCAGATCCATCGGTAAATGTGGTATTTTTACTTTACAAGATCAATGAGAATTGGAATCTTGATATCTCTGATGTAATAGGGACGAGTCATGCAAACTTGTCGCAAGCCGCACTTTATGCTGATGCGCCTGACAGGAAAGCATTCGAGGCAAAAATTTTGGACAGATTGAAGGTGTAGGTTTTCGACCATTCACAATAGACAACCTGCCCCCTAACGCCCCAACCCCACCAGCACCCGGTCCAGCGCCTGCAGGAACCGTGACCGATCCGCCTTGCTGAACGGCGCAGGCCCGCCGCCCACGCCGTCCATCCCGGCGCGCAGGTCGGCCATGATGGCGCGGGTGGCTATCGCTCCGCCGATGCTGGCGGCTGTAAAGGCCTCGCCATTATGTTTCAGCACCCGCGCGCCCGCTTTCAGGCAGCGGTCGGCCAGCAATATGTCGGCGGTGATGACAACCGAACGCGCATCGGCGGCTTCCGCAATCCAGTCATCCGCCGCGTCATATTTTGGGCCCTCAAACGCCGGGCGCGGGCCGTTCGGCCCGCTTGGCTCCTCGCAAAGGCTCGGGCGCGCGGTCGCGCTTGCGGGCGGCTGGCCGCCGCCCGAAATGTAGACCGAATGACCGTCTGCCACCACGCGTTTGATCCGCGGGGACACGGGAATGCGGAACGGGGCGTTGCTGACCACGCGCACTTCGGCGCGGTAACGTTCCGCCACGCGGTAGATCTCGTCCTTCACCGGGCAGGCATCGGCGTCGATCAGGATGGTGATGGGTGACATTGCGGCAGCCTAGAGCATCGTGCTGAAAGGTGGGAACCGGTTTTCAGCTTTTTACGATGCGACAAAAAAACTAGAGCGGGGCGGGCGCGGTAAATGGCACTGCGCGCTTTCCTACACACGCCAGCCTCGGCCATCCTGCCCGGATGCAGCACACAGCCGCCCCTATCTCGCACGTCTTGAGGCACCCCATCGCCCGGGCCGGTTTTCGGTTCCTGGACAGTGTAACATGTGTCTCCTACACGGAGCGGCCAACGCACACCTGCAAGGCCGCCCGCAGCGACCAAAGGGAGCGAGGATTTCGCATCGCGGACGCGATGCGGAACACAAGCAATCCACAAATTAGGCGTTTGGCGCAAACCGTGCTACACCATCGGGGCTGGCGTCGAAATTTGCGACGGACTTCGAAATTTGCGCTCCGCCGCTTGCCATCGGGCCCGCACACGCGGCTCCCCACCGGCCCCGGCGTTAACCAGACGACGACTTCCTTTCATCGGACGATACGAAGCACTATCCCGCCCGCATGTCGCGGAAGGGCAATTGATTGTTCTTGAAAGGAACACTCCATGAGCAAGACCGGAACCGTAAAGTTCTTCAACACCGACAAGGGCTATGGCTTCATTCAGCCTGACGATGGCTCGTCGGACAGCTTCGTGCACATCACTGCCGTGCAGGCAGCCGGCATGCACAGCCTCGATAAGGATCAGCGCCTCAACTACGATCTCGAACAGGGTCGTAACGGCAAGGAAAGCGCTGTGAACCTGTCGGCGGCAGACTAAGCCACTGAACTGGGAGGGCAGGGCGTGAAT
>JAHJSJ010000144.1 GCA_018830415.1 Alphaproteobacteria bacterium
CGCCCGCCGAAGCCGAACAACAATACTACGCCATGCTGGACGATACCGCCATGGCAGCATAACTTAAACCAAATAGCCTCCGACAATCCCGGGGCGGTTCACTGCGCGATGCGAGGTCAGCCCATATTGCAGATTGATCGCGGCGAGCGGTGCCGGAAGTTGGCGCAGATAGGCAGCAGGAGCGCCTACCTGGCTGGCCAGCTGGCCAAAGCTCCAGTGGGTTGGCGTCACCGGTGACTCGGCACCCGGCAGCATGAGAGCCAGGCGTTCCGGATCATTGCGGTTTGCTTCGACATAAATCAGCGCCGTCTCGACCACGCGCGTCCGGCTCCGGTCAGACCGACCGCGCACCGACCGGGCCAGATCGCCCAGTGACAGAAACCGCTCATCATCGGGGCGTGAGAACCATTCCGACGACACCCGACCCACGCGCGAGCCGCGCGAGACATCCACCTTGTAACCGCCGCTTGGGTCGCGGCGCGTATCGAGAACCTGCATATCCATGGGAAATCTCCATGACGGCTGGCCGGGAGCCTCTCTCTCGACCCTCATCCCGTCACGGCGAAGCCCCGCCAGACTCTCACTCTCCCCCCTAACGCTTGCAACCGCGCGAGCGGCCAGCGAGATCGCCAAAGCAAGAAACTGCACCCTGAACGAGGCGGAGCATCGCGTCATCGCTCGCGCAGGCGGAAAGGCGGGGCCTGTCGGCTTTCCCGGCTGGCGCTTCGGACCATGTCCGCCGGTTCAGAGTGCGTGCGGGGCCCTTTTCGTGAAACGCCGCGCCCGCAAGAGTGCGCCGGAACGGCGCGCGGGACCGAGCGCGTCGCCAGCCCCGCTCCTCGTTTCGAGGCGTTGCGGGGTGCCCCCGCTGAGGTGGGTGTGAAGAAGACGCGCAGCGGCTTCGACCAGGGAGGAAGCGTCCTCCCGCACATCGAAAATCAAGCCTCTACGCCAGGCTACGAAACACGTTGATTACGTGGCGATTACGTGGCTCTCGACAGCCCCTTGGAAGGGGTGTATATTTGCACTTAAGTCGTTGAGAAGTTTGGTGGACGCACTAGGGCTCGAACCTAGGACCCGCTGATTAAGAGTCAGCTGCTCTACCAACTGAGCTATGCGTCCGTTCCGACAGGCCTGTCAAGGGGTCGGTCCGCGAAACAGGGTGGCTCTGGCGCACCCGATTCGCGTGAGGCGCTGCGTTTAGCGGTTATCGCCTCGATGGCAAGGCCCTATTGCGCGTTTTCCTTGTGGGCGATCACCTGCTTGCCAGACCGCGCCGGGGTGCGCGCTGGTTCCAGCGGTTCACCATCATCAGCAGGCCGATGCAGATCATGTTGGTCATCATCGACGAACCACCGTGGCTCATCCATGGCAGCGGGATGCCTTTGGCTGGTGCCATGCCCATCACCATCAGCAGGTTGATCGCGATGAAGAAAAAGATCGTCGCGGTTGCACCGGCGGCGAGCAATGCGCTGAACCGGTCCTGCGATTGCGCCGCAACCTTCATCCCCCAGCGCAGGATCAGTCCGTACATCAACAACACGAACAGGCCGCCAGCAAGGCCCCATTCCTCGGCCATCGTGGCGAACACAAAGTCTGTATGCGGTTCGGGCAGATAGTTGAGATGGCTCTGGGTGCCGTTGTTGAACCCCTTGCCAAAAATTCCGCCCGATCCGATGGCGATTTTGGACTGGGCGATGTGATAGCCAGCGCCCAACGGATCGCTTTCCGGATCAAGAAAGGTCGTTACGCGGGCGCGCTGGTAATCGTGCAGGGCAAAGAAATACACCAGCGGCGCGGCACCCAGTGCTGCGCCGCCTGCCAGCATAAACCACCACAGCGGCAGTCCGGCGAGGAACATCACCACCACACCGCCAAACGCAATCGCCACCGATGTGCCAAGATCAGGCTGCATCAGGACAAGCCCGATCGGAAGTCCGATCAGCACCCCTGAAGGCACCAGCGAACGCCAGGTGCCGACCATCCCCAAGGGCAGGGTTTCATAAAAACGTGCCATTGCCAACACCACCGCAGGCTTCATCAATTCGGAAGGCTGTATCCGGATCGGGCCGAGTTCAAGCCAGCGCTGACTGCCTCCACCGACCGCGCCGACAATCTCGACTCCAAGCAACATCAGCAGCACAGCGAGATAGCCCGGATAGGTCACCATCCGCACAATATCGCGCGGTAGAGCGGCGATGATCGCGGTCATTACCGCAAACACTGCAAACCGGATGAAATGCGATGCTGCAAACGGCTGCATAGCGCCCCCGCCAGCGGAATAGAGCACCAACCCGCCGAATGCGGTCAGCAGCACCAGCGGGATCAGCATTTCCCATGGCTGGCGGGCAATCGCATCGGGCACAACCCTGCGGGCGGCAGTGCTGTTCATTCGCTGACCTCGGGCGGCGCGGGCGCGGGTTCTGGCTGTTGCTCTGGCGAAACGGCCGAAGCGGCAGGCGGTGTTGCAGAGGGGTTAGCCTCTGCACGCGGGGTGATCACATCCTCAGCAATCGCTTCGGTTTGAGTGGCAGCCACGCGAGCCTCGGCCTCAACCCGGTCGAAGATTTCTTCGTCCCGGCGCGGCGGACGGCGGACTTCGGCGCCGCGCTCGGCCGCATAGGTGGCATAACGAGCCTCAAGCCGCTGCTGCGCGGTGCCGCCCCATTGCTTTTCCAGCGCAGTGAGCGCCTCCATCCCCTTGGTCGGATCGAACAGAAAGGTCGTTACATCGCGGGCAATCGGATAGGCAGCGCCCGACCCGCCGCCATGTTCGATCACCACTGCTCCGGCATAGCGTGGGTTATCGAAGGGTGCGAAGAAGATGAACAGTCCGTGGTCGCGATATTTCCACGGGCCGGTGCGACCATTGGAAATGCTGAGCGAGACGACCTGCGCGGTGCCGGTCTTTCCTGCGATCTGCACGTCCTTGATAGGCAGGCGGGCGCGGCCAGCAGTTCCGGGGCCATTCACCACATCGCTCATCGCCTGACGCACGTATTCGACGTGCTCTGAGGGAAAATCGATGGTGTCGAAGCCCTTCGGCTTTGTGTCCAGGGTCAGGCGGGGCATGACATGGCGCCCGGTCGCCAATCGCGAAGCCATTACCGCCAACTGCAACGGGCTGGAGAGCATATAGCCTTGACCAATGGTGGCATTGACCGTGTCAAAGGTCTGCCATTCGCGTCCCCATTTCTTCATTTTCCATGCAGGATCAGGCACGGTGCCGTAGAACTGGCTGGTCACAGGCAGAGGAAACTCCTCCCCCATCCCGCAGCGCCGCGCCATTGCCGCAATCGGGTCCATCCCCACACGCTGCGCCATCGTGTAAAAATAGACGTCGCAGCTTTGATAAATGCCCCGCGCCATGTCGACCGCGCCGTGTCCGCGCCGGTTCCAGCAGCCAAACACACGATTGCCGACGCGCAGGCCGCCGCCGCAATGCACTTGTTCATGCGGGTCGATGCCTTGTTCCATCAACGCCATCGACACCATCGGTTTGACGGTGGAGCCGGGAGGATACAAGCCTTTCAGCACCTTGTTGCGCAGCGGAACACGTTCATCATCGCGCAGCATCGCATATTCGACGCTGCCGATTCCATCGGAGAAACTGTTGGGATCGAAGCTTGGCATTGATGCCATGCACATCAGATCGCCGGTGCGGCAATCCATCACCACCACCGATCCGCTTTCCAACCCGATCCGGCGCGCGGCATAATCCTGTAGCGGGCCGTCAATCGTAAGGCGCACGGGTGCACCCTGCACATCTTCGCGGGTTTCCAGATCGCGCACGATCCGCCCGCTGGCGGTCACTTCAACCCGCCGCGCACCCGGCACACCGCGCAGGCCTTTTTCAAACTGCTTTTCCAGCCCATCCTTGCCGATCTTGTAACCCGGCGTAATCAGGATCGGGTTGGGGTCTTTCTCATACTCCTCGGCTGATGCCGGGCCGACATAGCCGATCAGGTGACCAACGCTGGAGGCTGTGGGGTAGAACCGCGAAAAGCCGCGCTGCGGCACCACGCCGGGCAGATCGGGCAGGCGTACGCTGAGCGCCGCGAATTGTTCGTAATTCAATCCACTCGCCACCTCGACCGGAGCGAACCCGCGCGATGTGCTGACCTTGTCCTTGATATCGGCGATCCGTGTCGGCTCAAGCGCCAGGAGTTCGCCCAGACGGTCAATCGTAGCGGACGCATTATGCATCCGTTCGGGGATCAGATCGACGCGGAAATCCGCTCGGTTGGATGCAAGCGGGGCGCCGTTGCGGTCAAGGATCCAGCCGCGGCGCGGGGGGATCAACGTGAGATTGACGCGGTTACTTTCGGATTCGAGACGGTATTTCTCATTCTCGGCGATCGCCAGATAGCCCAGTCGCAGCGCCAGCAAAGCGCCAATTCCGCCTTGCACAGCACCGATCAGCACCGCCCTTCGCTCAAAGGTTGCGCGCAGTATCGTGGCGTTGATGACCCGTCCACGGCGCAGCGACCCATCGCCTAGGAACGGAAAACGCATCAGGCGATCTTTCGTGCCCGGGCAAGCCGGAACCGATCAAGGCTGGCAACCATACGCGCCATTATCGGATAAAGCAGGATTGCCAGCAAGGCCTGCGGCAGCGCCACCAGCAGCATTTCCGATGTCACCGGCGCGCCTGATGCCAACAGCGTTGCAAGCCAATATCCAACCACCATCACTCCGGCAGTGAACCAGTCCAGCCAGAATCCACGCCAGGGAAACCGCGTTTCGATGATTTCAATCGCAATCATGGCCAGCGACCATAGCAGAATGGCGCTGCCAAATGGTTGTCCGCTGAAAAGATCGTCAAATGCGCCCAGCGGCGCGCCCGCCCAAAGCGGCAGCAGCCCGGGCCGAACCATGCGCCAGCCCAGCAGCAGCAAAAATCCGAGCGGCGGGACGAGCGGCATGACATCCGCGATCAGCACCACTGGGATGACCGAAGCAATCATGATCGACAAGTAGGGGACACTGCGCGCGCGAAGGGGGGAGGACGTGCGGTTGATGCGTTGTCCATAAATATCTGACCGCGCGCGGGGATCAAATTGTTCCATTACCGATCATCCGCCGCTGCACTCGCAGTTGGCATGGCGGAAGATGGCTGCTGCTCCGCGTTGGCGGCACCTTCCGGCGTGCCAAGCGAATTTTCGCCGCGCAGCACCGCCACAGCAGCGGCTTGATGGATCGGCTCAACCGCGACAAAATTGGTGGCCGCAGGCTCTGCCACCAGGCGTGCGATCCCGCCATCCTCGGTAATCTTGCTGATTACCGCAACCGCGACGCCAGGCCGGTAATATCCGCCAGCGCCGCTTGTTACCATCAGATCGCCAATCTTGAGCGGATTGATCCCGAGATTGACCAGTCGCACCCGCAGAAGTCCATCCCCGCGCCCTTCGGCAAAGGCGATGACATCATCCTTCGCCCGGCGCACCGGAAGCACGCTTTCGCTGTCGGTGAGCAGCAACACCCGCGCCGAATTGCGCCCGGTTTCCAGCACCCGCCCAATTACCCCTCGTTCGGAAATAACCGGCATCCCCGGCGTTACACCATTATTTGCCCCCGCACTGAGATAGGCGTGCCGCCGTGTGCTGGTAGCGGTCGACCCGACCAAGCGGGCGATAGAGACGGGCTTTACCTCGGAATCTTTCAGGTTGAGCAGTGACTTCAAACGCCGGTTCTCGGCCCTGACAGCATCGGCTTCAGCCAGACGTACGCGCGCGATTTCCATTTCATCACGCAGTGCCGCATTCTGACTGCCTGCGTTGAAATAGCCCCCGATGCTGGCGAAGAAACCCTGAGTTTCGGTGCGTGCGACCGCGCCCACAGTGCCTGCGGGGGTAACGACATCGCTGGCACCGCCACGCAAAGGCGCAAATGCAGATGGCTGCCACAGTGACAACATCAGCAACGCCGACCCCAGCAATGCGCCCGCACCGGCTAGCAAGTAGCCGGTGAACAGCGAATATTGTGCCTTCCTGGAAAAGCCCGACCGGCGCGATGAGGGAGGCGCCATGGCTTAAAGTCCCTTCTGCCAGTTCTCCCGGCTTACGCTGGTGCGCTTCACGCGGTCATCAGCACGCCGCGATAGATCGGATCTTCCATCGCGCGGCCCGTGCCGATGGCAACACACAAAAGCGGATCTTCCGCGACCGACACCGGCAGGCCGGTTTCTTCGCGCAAATGTTCGTCAAGACGGCGAATCAACGCGCCGCCGCCGGTCAGCACAATGCCCTGATCGACGATATCGGCCGCGAGTTCAGGCGCGGTGTTTTCCAGCGCAATGCGGACGCCTTCAACGATTGCGCCGATCGGTTCGGACAACGCTTCGGCAACGTGTGCCTGATTGATGGTGATTTCCTTGGGCACCCCGTTCACAAGATCGCGACCCTTGAGCGTGATGATCTCGCCCACGCCATCTTCGGGGATCATGGCGATGCCGTAATCCTTCTTGATCCGTTCCGCCGTGGCATCGCCGATCAACAGGTTGTGGTGACGGCGGACGTAG
>JAHJSJ010000145.1 GCA_018830415.1 Alphaproteobacteria bacterium
CCGATACCTATCTGCTGCACCGGATCGTCGACATCATCGCGGAAACCCGCCCCGCCAGTGTGGTGGAACTGGGTTCGGGCGCGACCTCGCTGGTCATCGCCAAGGCGCTCGCGCAGCACAGCGACGGGATGCTGCATTCCTACGATCAGCATGCACCATTTATCGCGGCGATGGAGGGCTGGCTGGCCGAATATTCGCTGACGGCAGCGTTCCACCACGCCCCGCTGGAGCAGCGCGATGTGCGCTGGCCGGGGCTGTGGTATAACCTTACCGCGGTGCCGGGGTCGATTGATCTGCTGGTGATCGACGGGCCGCCTTGGGCCGTGCATCCGTTCAGCCGGGGCATGGCCGAGCGCCTGTTCCCGCTGATCGCGCCGGGCGGCGTGGTGCTGCTCGACGATGCCGCGCGCCCCGGCGAACGCTATGTCGCGCATCGCTGGAAACGGAACTGGCCGGATTTCACCTTCCACTACGAAGGCGCGGGCACCAAGGGTCTGCTGGTCGGGCGGCGGCGGGGTTAAGAGTTCCGGCCCTTTTCCCGTTCGGTCTGAGCCTGTCGAAGGACGAACGGAGATTTGATTGAACGTCAAATCACAGTTTCAAATCTTCCCGCGCAATGCCTGATAGGCCGCAGCCGTGACCGTATTGGCGAGATTGAGCGAACGGATCACGTCCGAACGCATCGGCAGGTGGAACAGGCGGTCGGGATGGCGCGCGATCACCGGCTTGGGAATGCCCTTGGTCTCCTGGCCGAACACCAGCATCGCGTCGTTCGGGTAATCCGGCTCGTAGAAGCTGCGGCTGCCGAACTCCTCGAACAGGAACAACTGATCGGGACGCGGGGTTCGGGCGGCGAGGAACGCGTCCCAGCTGGCATATTCGGTCAGGTTGACGTGGGGCCAGTAATCGAGGCCGGAGCGTTTCACCCGCTTGTCCGAAATATCGAACCCCAGCGGGTGGATCAGGATCAACTCCATCCCCAGCGCCACACAGGTGCGACCGATAGCGCCGGTATTGCCGGGGATTTCGGGCTGGATGAGGATGATGGCGGTCATGGCTTTGGCTCCGGTCGCGGAGGCCCACCCCGCTGCGACTAGCCATCAAGCTGGCAAGTCTCGCTCCCTTCCCGCTTGGGGGAGAGGTTGGGGTGGGCGAGCGCCCTACCCCAGCTTCGCCTTCAGAAGCGCGTTCACCACGCCCGGATTGGCCTTGCCCGCCATCGCCTTCATCGTCTGGCCGACGAAAAAGCCGAACAATGCCTCCTTGCCGCCGCGATATTGTTCGACCTTGTCGGCGTTGGCGGCGATGATCGCGTCGACGGCGGCTTCGATCGCGCCGGTGTCGCTGACCTGCTTCAGCCCTTCGGCCTCGGCAATTTCCGCCGGATCGCGGCCCGTCTTGAGCACGATCTCGAAGATTTCCTTGGCCTGACCGCCACTGATTTCGCCCTTGTCGGCCATCGCGAGGATGCCCGCCTGCGCGGCGGCGGTGGCATTGGCGGGATCGCCCTCTTCGCCCAACGCCTTCATCACGCCCGGCGCGACCGACAGCGACCAGTTGGCGACCTGCGTGGCCACCGCTGGCTCACCCTTGCCTATGGCCTTGGCGGTTTCGGCCAGCAGCGTTTCAAACCGCGCGAAGGTCTCGACCTCGGCGGTCAATTCGCGCGCGTTGTAAGGCGTGAGGCCGAGCACATCGACATAACGCTTGCGCTTGGCATCGGGCAGTTCGGGCAGGCTCGCGCGGCACGCCTCAAGGAAATCATCCTCCAGCACCAGCGGCAACAGATCGGGATCGGGGAAGTAGCGGTAATCATGCGCGTCTTCCTTGCTGCGCATCGTCCGCGTGGTGCCGGTGCCGGGATCGAACAGCCGGGTTTCCTGCACGATTTTGCCGCCGCTTTCGATCACATCGACCTGACGGCTGGCTTCGTATTCGATCACCTGCATGACAAACCGCACCGAATTGACGTTCTTGGTCTCGGTCCGCGTGCCGAACTCCTCGCCCGGACGGCGCACGGAGACATTCACGTCGGCGCGCATCGATCCTTCTTCCATATTGCCATCGCAGCTGCCGACATAGCGCAGGATCGCGCGCAGCTTGCGCACATAGGCCCCGGCCTCGGCGGGTGAGC
>JAHJSJ010000146.1 GCA_018830415.1 Alphaproteobacteria bacterium
ATCTCGGCCCTGATCCGATCACTGTGGGCAAAAGCCAGCATGATTGCGTCGCGCTGGAATCCGCGGGCGGGGACAAGCTGCTCATCCCGGTCGAAAATATCGATGTTCTCTCGCGCTATGGCTCATCCGAACAGGCGGTGCCGCTTGACCGGCTGGGCGGTGAGGCATGGCAGCGCCGCCGCGCCAGGCTGAAAGAACGCATCACCGCCATCGCGGGTGAGTTGATGCAGGTCGCCGCCGCACGCGCGCTGCGGCAAGCCACCGTGCTGGCGACCGATCACGCCACGCTCAACCAGTTCGTCGACCGCTTCCCGTGGTCGGAGACCGAGGATCAGGAACGCGCCATCGCCGATGTGCTGGGCGATCTGGAAAGCGGGCGTCCGATGGATCGCCTCGTCTGCGGCGATGTCGGCTTCGGCAAGACCGAGGTGGCCTTGCGCGCCGCATTCGTCGCGGCGATGGCGGGGCAGCAGGTGGCCATCGTGGCCCCCACCACCCTGCTCGCGCGCCAGCACTATCAGAACTTTGTCGAACGCTTCGCAGGCTTCCCGCTCCAGATCGGGCGGCTCTCACGCCTCGTCTCCGCCAAGGAAGCGACCGCGACCCGCGAAGGGTTGAAAAATGGCCAGGTCGATCTGGTGATCGGCACCCACGCGATCCTGTCCAAATCAACGCAATTCAAGAACCTTGGCCTTGTGATCGTCGATGAAGAACAGCGGTTTGGCGTGACCCACAAGGAAAAGCTGAAACAGCTGCGCGCCGACGTTCACGTCCTCACGCTCACCGCCACACCGATCCCGCGCACGCTGCAAATGGCGATGTCGGGCCTGCGCGAACTCTCCACCATCCAGACCCCGCCGGTCGACCGGCTCGCCGTGCGCACCTATGTGATGGAGTGGGACGACATGGTGATGCGCGAGGCGTTGCTGCGCGAACACCACCGCGGCGGGCAGAGCTTTATCGTCGTGCCGCGGATTTCGGACATGGCCGGTGTCGAAGAATGGCTGCGCGAACACGCGCCCGAGATCAAATACGTTTCCGCCCACGGCCAGATGAGCCCCAGCGAAGTCGAAGAGCGCATGGGTGCCTTCTACGACCGCAAATATGACGTGCTGCTATCGACCACCATCGTCGAAAGCGGGCTGGATATTCCGTCCGCCAACACCATCATCATCCACCGCGCTGATCGGTTCGGGCTTGCGCAATTGTACCAGCTGAGGGGCCGCGTGGGCCGGGCCAAACTGCGCGCCTATGCCTATCTGACGCATGAGAAAGACGTTGCGCTGTCCGAAGTCGCGCAGAAACGGCTGAAGGTGCTCGGCGATCTTGATTCGCTGGGCGCAGGGTTCCAGCTTGCCAGCCATGATCTCGACATTCGCGGCGCGGGCAATCTGTTGGGCGATGAACAATCAGGCCATATCCGCGAGGTCGGGTTCGAACTGTATCAGGCGATGCTGGAGGAGGCGATTCTGGCGGCCAAGGCGGGCGAAATGGGCCTCGCCCCGGCGCGCGACAAGGTCAGCCCGCAGATCACGGTTGATGCGCCGATCATGATCCCTGAAGACTACGTGCCCGATCTGGCGGTGCGCATGGCGCTCTATCGCAGGCTCAATCAGGCGGAGGGGCAGCACGAGATCGAAAGCCTCGCCGCCGAAATGATCGACCGCTTCGGCGACCTGCCGCAGCCGACCAGGAACCTGATCCGCCTGATCGAAATCAAGCATCAGGCAATCGGTGCCAACATCGCCAAGATTGACGTCGGCGCGCGCGGCACGCTGGTGGCTTTCCACAAGGATGATTTTCCCGATCCGATGGGCCTGATCGCCTATGTCGAACGGATCAATCAAGGCGCCAAAGACACCGCCAAACTGCGCCCCGACATGAAACTGGTCATCAACCGCGCATGGGACGATCCGCAAAACCGGCTGAACGGATTGTTCCAGCTGACCAAGGGGCTCTCCGGGGTTGTGAAGAAAGCGGCGAAGGCGAAGGCGAAGCGCGCGGTGACCTAGTCAAAAGTGATGCGCTCTCCGAGGCTTAACAAACGAACGTTTTCGGCATCCTTCGACTGTGATAGACTATCTGTATCTGGGGGAGAGCTATCATGAAAAGAATGGCAATCGTTGCGGCTATGATCGCGACGTCATTATCCTATACGGCCAATGCCCAAACACGGGTACAGGCCCCGGCACCGCCGCCACAGCCGCCCAAACCTGGCTTTCAGGCTACCGATATCGACCCGATCATAAAGCGGCTCAACGAATTGCAGGCCGAGATAAAGGCGCTACGGGAAAGCGCAGGCAAGCAGGTAATTGTGCTGCATTATACTCCGACCGAAAATTCCGGGTGGGCAGATAACAATTGGAATG
>JAHJSJ010000147.1 GCA_018830415.1 Alphaproteobacteria bacterium
ATGATGCTGCTGCCCGGCTTCATCAGCGCGATCCGCCGTGCGTTCACCAGATGGCGCGTGTCCTCGGTCAACGGGCAGTGCAGGGTGAGGATGTCAGCCTCTGCCATCAGCGCATCGACATCGGCTACATAACGCGCCGCCAGCATCCGTTCGAGCGCTTCGGGCAGCGGCTTGCGGTTGGTATAGGCGATCTCCAGCCCGAAGGCGCGGGCGCGGTGCGCGACCGCCTGACCAATCCGGCCCATCCCGACAATGCCCAGCACCTTGCCCGCCAGCTTGCGCCCCAGCAGCCCCGAAGGCGCCCAGCCAGTCCACTTGCCGCTGCGCACCAGCCCCGTGCCTTCGCGGATGCGGCGCGGCACGCCGATGATCCCGGCCATCGCGATATCGGCGGTGTCATCGGTAAATACGCCCGGCGTGTTGGTGACGATAATCTTTCGCGCAGCGGCGGTGGCAAGGTCAATATGTTCCGTCCCCGCGCCGAAACTGGCGATCAGCCCCAACCGATCACCCGCGCCTGCGATCAGATCGGCGTCGATCCGGTCAGTCACGGTCGGCACCAGCACGTCGCAGTCCTGCATCGCGGCGGCGAGCTGTTTGCGGGTCAGCGGTACGTCGCCCTCGTTCAGCGCCACATCGAACAATTCGCGCATCCGCGCCTCGACTTCGGGCATCAGGTGGCGGGTGACGATCACGCGCGGGCGTTCGAGCGGGGGGCGGATTTCTGGCATGGGCTTCGGCTAATGCCAGAGGGGCGGCGCGGTCAAGCATCGATCCGGTAAGAGGGTCTTGAATCCGCTGACCTGAAGGCGCTATCGCCTCGCCAATGTTGGGATTCCGTAACCTTTTCGTTCTCGCCATGGCGCTGGCCGCCGCGCTCGCCGCGCTCGCCGCGCCGCTGCGCGCACAGGATCGGGCGCTGCCCTATTGGGCGTCGCTGCGTTATGACGAGGTGCGGATGCGGGTGGGGCCGAGCGAGGAGTACCCGATCGAATGGGTGTACAAGCGCAAGGGCCTGCCGGTGAAGGTTGTGCGGGTGCGCGAAGGCTGGCGTCTGGTCGAAGATCCCGAAGGCGCGCGCGGCTGGATTGCGCGTAGCCAGCTTGACCCTGCGCGCGGGGTGATGGTGGTGGGCGCAGGGCTGGCTGATGTGCGGGCCTCGGCATCGCCCACGTCGGCGCTCAATTGGCGGGCGCAGCCGGGTGTGGTCGCCAACCTGCTGCGCTGCCGTGAAAGCTGGTGCGAAGTCGATATTGCCGGGCGCAAGGGCTGGACGCTGCGCGAACGCCTGTGGGGCGCAGAGGATTTGCCGGGCGACGAATAGGCCGGGCGACCGCCAAGCCGCCCGGCGCTTTGGGTCAGATCAACTCCACCGCAACCGCGGTCGCTTCCCCGCCGCCGATGCACAAGGACGCTACGCCGCGCGTCTTGCCCTGCGCCTTCAATGCGCCAAGCAGGGTGACGATGATCCGCGCACCGCTCGCGCCGATGGGGTGGCCCAATGCCGTGCCGCCGCCGTTGACGTTGATCTTGTCGTGCGGGATGCCAAGATCGCGCATCGCAAACATCGCCACGCAGGCGAAGGCTTCGTTGACTTCAAACAGATCGACATCATCGACGCTCCACCCCGCTCGGTCGAGCACCTTCTGGATCGCGGGGATCGGCGCGGTGGTGAAATCCGCCGGGGCCTGCGCGTGGGCGGCAGTGGCGACGATCCGTGCGACCGGAGTGTAGCCCTTGTCAGCGGCCACACTTGCGCGGGTCAACACCAATGCGGCGGCACCATCCGAAATAGAACTGGACGTCGCGGCTGTGATCGTCCCGTCCTTGGCGAAGGCGGGGCGCAGTTGCGGGATCTTGTCAGGGCGGCCCTTGCCGGGGGCTTCGTCATGTTCGACCACGACATCGCCTGCACGGGTTGAAACCGTCACCGGCACGACTTCGTCGGCAAACGCGCCGCTGGCAATCGCACGGTTGGCGCGGGCGAGCGATTCGATGGTGTAGGCATCCATCTCGTCGCGGGTCATCTGATAGGCGTTGGCGGTGTCCTGCGCGAAAGTGCCCATCGCCCGGCCCGGCTCATAGGCATCTTCAAGCCCGTCGAGGAACATGTGGTCATAGGCGGTATCATGCCCCAGCCGCGCGCCCGAACGGTGCTTTTTGAGGAGGTAAGGCGCATTGGTCATGCTCTCCATCCCGCCGGCGACCACCACATCGATGGTGCCACTGGCGAGCGCTTCGGCCCCCATGATCACGGTCTGCATTCCGCTGCCGCACACCTTGTTGACGGTGGTTGCCTGAACCGAAAGCGGCAGGCCCGCCTTGATTGCGGCCTGGCGCGCCGGGGCCTGGCCAAGCCCGGCGGGCAGCACGCAGCCGATATAGGCGCGGTCGATGTCCTCGCCCGCCACGCCAGCGCGCTCAACCGCCGCCTTCACCGCCACTGCGCCCAGATCGGTCGCGGAAACATCGGCCAGCGCGCCCTGCATCGCGCCCATCGGAGTGCGCGCGTAGGAGAGGATCACGATCGGATCGGCGGAGGAAAACTGGGTCATGGCAAAGTCCTTGCGTCACGTAGGGGGGGAGGTGCTGGAGTTGTAATGCTGCGTTGCGGTATTTGCAATCATAGACGCACCCCCGCAACATCCTTGTCAGCGGGCGGGCTTTGCGCGAAGATGCGTCGCAAATGAAAACGCATCACTGCGAATGGGAGAATGACATGGCCGATGATCGCCGCGAAGAACTTGAAGCCCTGCTGACGCGCCAACGCGCCGCCTTCACCGCTTCGCGCCCTGAACCAATGTCGCAGCGGAAAGACCGCATCCGCCGCGCAATTGCTCTGGTCAAAGATCACGGTGATGATTTCGCCAAGGCGATGAGCGCGGATTTCGGCAACCGTTCCTACGCGCAATCGATGTTGACCGATGTTGCGGCGACCGTGGCTGCGGGCAATGATGCGCTGAAACACATGGACAAGTGGGCCAAGCCCGACAAGCGCAAGGTGCAGTTCCCGCTCGGCCTGCTGGGCGCGCGGGCCGAGGTGCGGTATGAACCCAAGGGCGTGATCGGTATCCTGTCCCCATGGAATTTCCCGCTCCAGCTCGCTTTTGGCCCGCTGATGCAGGTGTTTGCGGCGGGCAATCGCGCGATGATCAAACCGTCCGAATTTACCGAGCGGACCAGCGAGTTGATGGCGCAGTTGACGGCCGAATATTTCGCGCCCGAAGAAGTCGCGGTTGTTACCGGCGGGCCGGAAGTCGCCGCCGCGTTTTCCTCGCTGCCGTTCGATCATCTGGTGTTCACCGGATCGACCGCGACAGGCCGCCGGGTGATGCAGGCCGCCGCCGCGAACCTCGTTCCGGTAACGCTCGAACTTGGCGGAAAATCGCCCGTCATCATGGGTCGCAGCGCCGATTTTGCGCGCGCCGGGGAACGGATCGCGATTGGCAAGATGCTCAACGCCGGGCAAATCTGCCTCGCGCCCGATTACATGATCGTGCCCGAAGACAAGCAGGACGAAGCGGTGGCGGGCGTCGTCGGCGCGGCGACCGCGATGTATCCGCGCCTGCTCGATAATGATGACTACGCCTCGATCGTGTCCGATCGCCATTTTGAACGGCTGCAAGGCTTGGTCGAAGACGCGCGCGGCAAGGGCGCCGAGGTGATCGAGGTTAATCCCGCTGGCGAGGATTTCACCAACGCCAACCAACGCAAGATGCCGCTCACCATCCTGAAAAACGTCACCGAAGATATGGCGGCGATGCAAGAGGAAATCTTCGGCCCAGTGTTGCCGGTGATGACCTACAAGGCGCTCGATCAGGCGGTGGATTACGTCAACGACCATGATCGCCCGCTCGGCCTGTATTATTTCGGTGAGGACAAGGGCGAACAGGAACGCGTGCTGACCCGCACGATTTCAGGCGGGGTGACGACCAATGATGTGGTGTTCCACGTTTCGATGGAAGACTTGCCGTTCGGCGGGGTCGGCCCTTCGGGGATGGGGTCTTACCACGCGATCGAAGGATTCCGTGAATTCAGTCACGCCCGCGCGGTTTATCACCAGCCCAAGATCGACATCGCCAAGCTTGCCGGATTGAAGCCGCCCTATGGCAAGGCGACCGACAAGGCGGCGGCGAACATGATGAAGTAAACCGATGGCGCAACAGGTGTTCGATTTCATGCAACATCGATAAGGGTTTTTGTCGGAGTCGCAGGCTTGCGCCTGCTGCACGACCGGCTTAGGGCGACCTCGGGATTAATAGCTTGGACAACGCCGTGGTCGATCTCAGCCAGTATCTTCCGATACTGTTATTCGTGCTCGTCGCCTTCGGGCTCTCGCTTCTGTTTGTGGTGGCGCCGATGGCGGTGTCGCGGCTGACCGGCACGCACAACCCGGACGCGGAAAAGCTCAGCGAATATGAATGCGGTTTCCCCGCGTTCGAGGACGCGCGCAGCCAGTTCGATGTGCGGTTCTACCTCGTCGCGATCAGCTTTATCGTGTTTGATCTCGAAGCCGCGTTCCTGTTCCCTTGGGCGGTCAGCCTTGGCGAAACGGGCTGGGTGGGCTGGGGCGGCATGATGGTGTTCCTGTTCATCCTTGCGGTTGGGCTGGCTTATGAATGGAAGAAAGGGGCGTTGGATTGGGAATGAATACGATCGTTACTCCTCCCCAAGGGCTCCCTGACATTTCCGCGCTCACCACCGCCAAGGGCGGCGAAGTGCGTCAGCCCGATGCGTCCTATTTCACCGCGTTGCAGACGGAGGTGAATGACAAGGGTTTCCTCGTCACCTCGACCGAGGATCTGTTCCAGTGGGCGCGCACCGGCAGCCTGTGGTGGATGACCTTCGGCCTCGCGTGCTGCGCGGTGGAGATGATCCATGTGAATATGCCGCGTTACGACATGGAGCGTTTCGGCGCCGCGCCGCGCGCGTCCCCGCGCCAGTCTGACGTGATGATCGTTGCGGGCACGCTGTGCAACAAGATGGCCCCGGCGTTGCGCAAGGTCTATGACCAAATGTCCGATCCCAAATATGTGATCAGCATGGGCAGCTGCGCCAATGGCGGCGGCTA
>JAHJSJ010000148.1 GCA_018830415.1 Alphaproteobacteria bacterium
CGAATATCGCCCCGGCGATCTGATCTGGCTCCAACCGTTCAATCCCGACGCCGCACCGACTGCCCTAACCCGCGCCATGAACCGAGATTGCCTCGTCCCCCGGCCCGGCGGCAGGTTCGCCTTCGGACGGCTGATCGACCGGCGCGGCACTTTGGCCGGGCTGTTGCCACCGGGCGCAGGGCAGAAACAGGTGGTGGTCGATAATCCGGCATGGATTGCGGTTGCGATCATGCTGGTCAGGCCGCTTTAACCCGCGCGCGCGTATGCCACTGGTGTGAAGCACGTTCTCGCCCTGTCCACGCTTTATCCCAACGCGGTCAATCCGCGCTTCGGGACATTTGTGGCGCGGTCATTGGAGGCGCTGGCAAAGCGCGGTGACTGGCGCGTGACGCTGGTCAATCCGATCGGCCTCCCCCCGCTGGCGCTGGGCCGTTACCGCCCGCTGGCAGAACTTGCCCCGATTGGCGTCGAAAACGGCGTCACCGTCCATCGCCCGCATTTCACGCTGATCCCCCGGATCGGCGCGCGCCGCAACGCTGCTGCCATCGCCCGCGCGGTGCTGCCGCTGGCGCGCCATATCCATGCCGAAACACCGATCGATGTTATCGACGCGCAGTTCTTCTTCCCCGATGGCCCCGCTGCTGCGCTGATAGCACGCGGGCTAACGGGGGGCACCGGCGGCCTGCCACTGTCGATCAAGGCGCGCGGCAGCGACATCACTTTCTGGGGCGAGCAGAGTTTTGCCCGCCAGCAGATGCTGGACGCCGCGCGCGCCGCCACGGGCCTGCTCGCCGTCAGCCGCGATCTGGCCAGTCAGATGGCGGCGATGGGGATGGATGAAGGCAAGATCACGCTGCATTACACCGGGCTGGACCGCGACCGGTTCCGTCCGCTTGGCCACACCCAGTTGCGCAGCCAGCTTTCGCGCGAGCTGGGCTTTGCCATGCCCGATAATGCGCCGCTGCTCGCCTGCGTCGGTGCGCTGATCGAACGCAAGGGGCAGGCCATCGCGATTGCCGCGCTGCAAACCATCCCCGGCGCGCGGCTGGTGTTGATCGGCAAGGGCGCGGACGAGGCCCGCCTGCGCGCGCTGGCGGTGAACCTGGGCGTGGCAGACCGCGTCCATTTTGCCGGGTCGATCGATCATGATCTGATGCCGCTGATCCTGTCGGCGGCGGATGTGATGGTCTTGCCGACGGTCAGCGAAGGGCTGGCCAATGCCTGGGTTGAGGCGCTCGCTTGCGGCACCCCGGTGGTGACTTGCGATGTCGGCGGCGCGCGCGAGCTGATTGCCAGCGACACCGCCGGACGGTTGACCGCGCGCACCCCCCAAGCCGTGGCGGAAGGGATCAACGCGGTATTGAACAACCCGCCCCCGCGCGAAGCGGTGGCCGCGCTGGCAGAGGCGTTCAGCTGGGAGGCCAACGCCGCCGCGCTGGCCGCGCATTACGATCGGCTGATCGCAACGGCCTAGTGGATCGACTCCGACATTCCGATCCCGGAATATCGGCCCGATCCGCTAGCCATCTGTTTGTGATGGTTCAACTTATCGAAACGAAAGGCCCGGCAAAAGCCGGTCTCTTCCGTTTCAGTTGAACCACTAGGATCAGACCCTCAAACCTCGCCGCGCGCGATCTTTTCCTGACGATCCATCGCGGTTTCCAGCGGCACGAAACTGTTCGATGTCACCCCCATCCAGATCAGCAGCGGGCCAGCCATGTAGACGCTCGAATAGGTGCCGATGAACAGGCCCGTGGTGATCGCAGCGACCATGCCGAACAGGCTTGGCGGGCCAAAGATCAGCAGCGGAATCAGCGCCACGAACAGCGTCAGCGAGGTCATGATGGTGCGCGCCAGCGTTTCGTTGACCGACAGGTCGAGCAGCTCTGGCAGCGGCATCTTGCGGAACTTCTTCAGGTTTTCACGGATGCGGTCATAAACCACGATGGTGTCGTTCAGCGAATAGCCGATGATCGCAAGGATCGCGGCGACGATTTGCAGGCTGAATTCCATCTGCGTCAGCGCGAACAAGCCGAGTGTCACCGAAACATCGTGGAACAGCGCAAATAGCGCCCCCACGCCGAACTGCCATTCGAACCGCACCCAGATATAGATCGCAACTGCGGCCATCGCGGCGAGCAGCGCAAGTATAGCCTGATTGCGGAATTCGCCCGCGACCTTGCCCGACACGGTATCGTTCCCGTCGGTGCGGGCATCGGGATATTGCGCGACGATGGCGGCGATCACTTCGCCGCCGATGGCGGTGGCGGCGCCAGGCGTGTCCTCTGCCCCTTCGGGCAAAGCAACCCGGATCGATACCGCGTTGGGCCCGCCAAATTCCTGCACCACCGGTTCGCCATAACCCAGCCCGCCAACCAGTTCGCGCAGCGACGGGATGGGCGCGGCCTCGCGTTCCTCAAAGGTCATCCGCACTTCCTGACCCCCGGCGAAATCGACCCCGAAATTGAGGCCGTTGAGTAACACCGCCGCCCAGCTCCCCACGATCAGCACGATGCTGAGCACGAAAAACGGGATTCGCAGCTTCAGGAATTTGATGTTGGTGTTGTCGGGAACCAGCTTGAGCAGTTTCATCGGTCGCTCGCTCCTCAGATATTGATGTCAGCGGGGCGCGCCTTGCGCAGCCACCCGGAGACCCACATGCGGGTCAGAACCATGCTCGTGAAGACCGACGTGAACAGCCCGACCACCAACACCACGGCAAAGCCTTTGACCGGGCCGGAGCCGAAGGCGAACAGCGCCACCCCGGCGATGAAGTTGGTGATATTCGCGTCCCAGATCGCGCGGCTCGCTTCCTTGTAGCCGGTTTCGACCGCGGCGATTACCTTGCGCCCACGCACGCGTTCTTCGCGGATACGCTCGTTGATCAGCACGTTGGCATCCACCGCTGCGCCGATGGTGATCACAAAACCCGCAATCCCCGGCAGTGTCAGCGTGAAATTGCCGAGCGCCATAATGCCGAGCAGCATCAGAACGTTGAACACCAGCGCGATGGTCGAATAGACGCCAAAGCGGCCATAGGTCGCCACCATCAACGCGATCACCGCAATGCTGCCGATGGCCATCGCAAGCAGCCCGCGCCGGATCGAATCCGCGCCAAGGTCAGGCCCGACCGTGCGTTCTTCCACCACCGTCAGCGGCACCGGCAGCGCGCCCGACCGCAGCGAAATCGCCAGGTTGTTCGCGCTTTCGGGGGTAAAACTGCCCGA
>JAHJSJ010000149.1 GCA_018830415.1 Alphaproteobacteria bacterium
GCGGTGATCCACGGAATGCCAAGCGCGCGGTGGAAGGAACGCTTCCAATCGCCCGCCACGCCGGAACAAATCGCCGCGATGGAAGCGAGTTTGGCGAAGAACACACAGGATTAATTTGCGCCGCCGGTTCAATCGGCGCGGCAGTCTGGCTATCGCCCGCCCAATCGATTCTGTTTCCAATGGAGATTCCCCGATGGCCGAAACCACCGACGACCGCCTGCGCCTGCTGATCGAACGGATCGAACGCCTTGAAGAAGAAAAGAAGGGCATCGCCGACGATATCCGCGACGTCTATGCCGAAGCCAAGGCGGTAGGATATGATCCCAAGATCATGCGCCAGATCGTGCGTCTCAGAAAAATGAAGCCCGATGACCGCAGCGAACAGGATATGCTGCTGGAAACCTACAAGGCGGCGCTTGGGATGGGGTAAGGCGGGATGGCGAAGGATTGCAAAAACCGCGCGCGCACGATCAGGCACGCGTCGATGAGCGCCCTTGCATCCGCCTAAGCCATCGGAGTAAGGCGCGGCCTTCCATTTTCCATCATCGCGGTGAAGTGCGTCCTATGGCAGGCCATTCCAAGTTCAAGAATATCATGCACCGCAAGGGTGCGCAGGACAAGAAACGCTCGGCTATGTTCTCCAAGCTGAGCCGCGAAATTACCGTCGCGGCCAAGATGGGCATGCCCGATCCCGACATGAACCCGCGCCTGCGGCTGGCAGTCAACGCCGCCAAGGCGCAGTCGATGCCCAAGGACAATATCCAGCGCGCGATCGACAAGGCAAGCATGGCGGGCGGTGAGGATTACGCCGAAATCCGCTATGAAGGTTATGGCCCCGGCGGGGTCGCGCTGATTGTCGAGGCGCTGACCGACAACCGCAACCGCACCGCCACCAATGTCCGCACGGCGTTCAGCAAGAACGGTGGGAATCTCGGATCGGAAGGTTCGGTGTCGCACGGGTTCGAACGGCGCGGGCTGATCGAATATGGGCCGGACGCGGGCGATGAAGAGGCCATGCTCGAAGCGGCGATCGAAGCGGGCGCGGATGATGTCGAAAGTTCCGAAGACGGCCACACCATCTGGACCGCTGCTGACGCATTGCACGGTGTGGCTGGCGCGCTGGAACAGGCGCTGGGCGCGGCAGATAATGTGAAACTGGCGTGGAAGCCGGTTCTGACGGTCGATGTTGACGAAGCGACCGCGGGCACGCTGATGAAGCTGATCGACACGCTCGATGATGATGACGACGTGCAGACCGTGTGGGGTAATTACGAAATCTCGGACGAGGTGATGGAGAAGCTGGGCTGATGTGGAGCTTCGTCGCCAAGGCGCTTCTAGCCGGGGTGATGATCGCTGCAATTGCGGAAGTAGGGCGGCGGCAACCGGCGACGGCGGCACTAATCGCCTCGTTGCCGCTGGTAAGCGTGCTGGGCATGATATTCCTTTGGCACGCGCGACCTGATGCCGCAAACATGGCTGTGCATGCCGAAGTGACCTTCTGGTATGTGCTGCCCAGCCTACCAATGTTTCTGCTGATTCCGGCCTTGCTGCGAAGCGGTGTCAATTTCTGGATCGCGCTTGCGGCGGGCTGCCTTCTGACCGTGGCGCTCTATCTGCTAATGATGCAGATCGGGCCGCGGCTCGGGTTGAAACTTTAAAGCCTGATGGTGATTTTCCGATGCTGATATTGGGCCTCGACCCTTCGCTGTCTTGCACCGGTTGGGGTGTGATCCGTAGCGAAGGCGCGCGGATCAGCCATATCGCCAATGGCCAGATCAAGACCGATGCCAGTGCGCCGATGGCAAAGCGGCTGGCGGTGTTGCAATCCGGGCTTGCAGCAGTGATCGCCGCGCACCAACCCGATCGCGCCGCTGCCGAGGAAATTTTCCTCAACACAAACCCGCAATCCACTTTGAAGCTGGCACAGGCGCGCGGCGCGGTGCTGGCGACGTGCGGAGCAGCCGGGTTAGTAGTCAATGAACACGCCGCAAGGCTGGTCAAAAAAGCCGTCACTGGTACCGGCGGGGCGGAAAAGACGCAGGTCGCCGCCATGGTCAAGGTGCTGCTGCCGGGTGTCTCCATAACGGGCAGTGACGCGGCTGATGCGCTGGCAGTGGCGATTGCCGACGCGCATCTGGCCCCGCGGATTTGAACGGAAACAGCAATGATCCACCTTTTCGGCATCCCCAATTGCGACACGGTGAAAAAAGCGCGGGTGTGGCTCGACGCGCATGGCCAGTCCTACACGTTCCACGATTACAAAAAGGAAGGCGCTGATCCGGACAGACTCGTCTTCTGGATCGCTGCCGCTGGCCTTAATGTGGTGGTAAACCGCAAGGGCACGACTTACCGTGCGCTGTCCGACGCCGACAAAGCACTTGCAGCTGACAGTCACGCGGCTGTCGCTTTGCTCGTTCAGCAACCAAGCATCATCAAGCGGCCAATCGTCGAATATCCCGGCGGTATTCTGGTCGGTTTCAAGGAAGACGAATGGTCCGCAGCCTTGCTCTGATCGCGCTTATGGCGCTGGCCCCGGTGGCCGCCACGGCTGAGGATATGCTCATCATCGCCCACCGCGGCGCGAGTGCCGAGCGGCCCGAGCATACGCTCGCCGCTTACGAATTGGCGATCGATCAGGGCGCGGA
>JAHJSJ010000150.1 GCA_018830415.1 Alphaproteobacteria bacterium
GGCGTCCTCAGCCCAACCGTGGGCAGCGCACAGGCGCGCGCGCGCTTCAACCGCTTGCGCCATCGCAAGCGGGGAATTGCGGGTGCCCAGCCGCAGGCGCGGGGCGGTTTGGGATGCTTCGTTCATAGCTATGCTTGCTCTAGCCTTCACAAAGTCTAGATGGAAGCGGGATGGGATCGGCAACGCACACCTCTGACGCCACAGGCCTTGGGCAAATCGTGCTCGGGATCGAATCGAGCTGCGATGAAACCGCGGTGGCGCTGGTGCGCGCGGATCGCACGATCATTGCGCAGGCCATCGCCAGTCAGGAAGCCGAACACGCGCCCTATGGCGGGGTCGTCCCCGAAATCGCAGCGCGCGCGCACGCCGAACGGGTCGCGCCGATGGTGGCGGGCGTGATGGCGCAAGCAGGCCTGACGCTTGACGATGTGGACGCGGTTGCCGCGACCGCCGGGCCGGGGCTGATCGGCGGGGTGATGATCGGCCTCGTCAGTGCCAAGGCTTTGGCGATGGCATCGGGCAAGCCCTTGCTGGCGATCAACCATCTGGAAGGTCACGCGCTGTCGCCCCGGCTGGCAGATAGCGCGCTGGCGTTTCCCTATCTGTTGTTGCTGGTATCGGGCGGGCATTGCCAGATCCTCGCCGTTGACGGCGTCGGACAATATCGCCGCCTTGCCACCACGATTGATGATGCGCTGGGCGAAGCGTTTGACAAGACCGCCAAGCTGCTGCGGCTGGGCTATCCCGGCGGGCCTGCGGTCGAGCGGCTGGCGCTGACCGGCGATCCCGGCGCGGTGCCCCTGCCGCGCCCGCTTAAAGGATCAACCGAACCGCATTTCTCCTTCGCGGGCCTGAAAAGCGCGGTGCTGCGGGCCAAGGAAAATCAACAAAAATCCGTTCGTGCTGAGCCTGTCGAAGCACTGCCTTTCCTTGAGGAAAGCGCTGGACCAGAAGAAAAGAACGGCCCTTCGACAAGCTCAGGGCGAGCTGAGGTGGTTGGCTCAGCACGAACGGATTTTGCCTATAGTGACGCCGATATTGCCGCGAGTTTTCAGCAGGCCGCGGTCGATTGCCTGATTGACCGGCTGGACTATGCCCTGCGCCGCGCCGGGCCATTCCCGGCGCTGGTGGTGGCAGGCGGGGTGGCGGCCAACCAGACGGTGCGCCGTGCGCTGGAAGCATTTGCGGGCCAGCACGCGATGCGTTTTACCGCGCCGCCGCTGGCACTATGCACCGATAATGCCGCGATGATCGCCTGGGCGGGGTGCGAAAGACTGGCCGCAGCGGGGAGCACCTTGATCGGCGATCCGCTCGATTTCGTCGCAAGACCGCGCTGGCCGCTCGATCCCGATGCCGAATTGGTGCGCGGCGCGGGGGCCAAGGCATGAATACCAACCCCACAATCGGCGTGATCGGCGCGGGCGCATGGGGCACCGCGCTCGCGCAGATGTTGGCGAGCGACGGGCGCGATGTGCTGGTGTGGGCGTTCGAGCCGGAAGTGGTCGCCGCGATCAATACCGATCATCGCAACCCGCTCTACCTGCCATCCGCCACCCTCGCGCCCACCATCCGCGCGACCGGCAATCTTGCCGATTTTGCCGCGATCGATACCGCATTGGTTGTCACCCCGGCGCAGGTGCTGGGCAAGGTGCTGGCGGGCCTCACCACCCCGCCGCGCGATCTGGTGCTGTGTTCCAAGGGGATCGAGGCGGGTAGCGGGCGGTTGATGAATGATGTCGCGCGCGAAGCATCGCCCGGCAGCGCCATCGCGGTATTGTCCGGGCCGACCTTCGCACACGAAGTCGCCGCTGGCCTGCCGACCGCCGTCACGCTCGCCTGCGGGGGCGGCGCGGCGCAGTGGCAGCGCCTTGCCCCGGCGATCGCGCGCCCCGCCTTCCGGCCCTATTATTCCGACGATGTGACCGGCGCGGAGATTGGCGGCGCGGTCAAGAATGTGCTGGCGATTGCCTGCGGGGTGGTCGACGGGCTGGCGCTGGGCCAGAACGCGCGCGCCGCGCTGATCGCGCGCGGCTATGCCGAAATGCTGCGCTTTGGCGAGGCATTGGGCGCGCAGGGCGAAACGCTGGCGGGCCTGTGCGGGCTGGGCGATCTGGTGCTGACCTGTTCGAGCGCCTCCAGCCGCAATTTCTCGCTTGGCAAGGCTTTGGGAGAGGGCGCAAACCCCGCCGCCCTGATGGCTGATCGCCGCACCGTGGCCGAAGGCGCACACACCGCGCCGGTGCTGGCCGACCTTGCCGCAAAGCACGGCGTTGCCATGCCGATTGTCGCCGCAGTGGATGCGATCCTTAATGGTGAAAGCGCCCGCGTGGTGGTGGCCGACCTGCTCTCCCGTCCGCTCAGGGCCGAGCTGGCAAGTGACGAAAAGGACTTGCAGGCGTGAGCCAGCCCGTCGCCCCCGACCCTTCTGCGCGCGTCCCTTCTGCGTCCCCCGACAACACCGATGATCTCGCCGCGCTGGCCAAGGGCGGGCGCACCAATACCATGGGTTTCGCGATCCGGCTGGTGGCGCGCATCCCGTTTCTGGTGATCGCCACACGTCTTTATGGGGCCGAATCGCTGGGCCGCTTTGCATCGGCACTGGTGCTGATCGAAATTATCGCGCTGATCTGTTCGCTGGGCGAAAAACGCGGGCTGGCGCAGCGGCTATCGGTTGGTGCGGGCGATAACCGCGCGGGCGAAACCAATCTGGTCTATGATGGCATTGCGCTGGCGCTGGCCTATTCGGTTGTCGCCGCGCTGCTGCTGCTGGCCTTTCCCGAACCGATGTTTCCCAACGGGATGAACAGCCCGCTGGATATCTGGCTGATCGCCGCCATTCCCGCCTTTGCCGTGACCGAGATATTGCTCGCCGCGCAGGCATACCGCTTCGATATCGCCACCACGGTGCGCGCGCGCGCGATTGTCGAACCGTGGACGATTTCGATCGGTGCCGGGGTGTTTTTCTTCATCCCTGCCACCCGCGATGCGGGGCTGGCGCTGGCATTCATCGCATCGATCTATGCCGGGCTGCTGACCGCCTTGTGGCCGTTCCTGCGCAGTTACGGCCTGCCAAAGGGCTGGCATCTGCAGGGCCGCGCGATGCTGGCAATGTCGAGCCGCGCCTTCCCGCTGGTCGGGGCCGATGCGATCGAGCGCGGCACAAGGTTGCTCGATATCTTCATCCTCGGCCTGTTCGCCCCGCCATCGGCGGTCGGCATCTATTATGCCGCGCAGCAAATCGCCAGTCTGCCGCAAAAGCTGAAAACCAGTTTTGAACCGATCCTGTCGCCGGTCATCACCAAAAACCTGCGAATCGGCAACATGGGCGCGATTGCTGCGCAGGTGCGGCAGGTGGGGTTCTGGATCATCGCGGTGCAATTGGGCATCGCGCTGGTGCTGGGCGTGCCGGGCGAAGCGGTGATGGGCCTGTGGGGGCCGGATTATGTCGCGGGCACGGCGGCGCTGTCGTTGCTGCTGGCGGCCGAGGTCGCGGCATCGATGGCGGTCGTGTCGGAAAGCGTGCTGGTCTATATCGCGCGCAAACGCAATCTGGCGATTTCGGTCGGGATTATCGCGTTGCAAGCGGCGCTGACCATCGTGCTGATCCAACTGGCCGGGCGTTACGGGCTGGGCGCGGGATACCAAGCGGCCAGCGCAGCGGGCGCGTTGTTGATTGCGCTGGCGCTATCCAGCCTGATCAAGGCGCTGATGCTCAAACACCTGCTCAA
>JAHJSJ010000151.1 GCA_018830415.1 Alphaproteobacteria bacterium
GATCTGTTCGGCAATCGGTCGCAGCGCCTGTTCGCCGCCATCGATCCAGGCGAGCACCAGCGCGGCTGTTATCACCCCGCCCGCGATCAACATCCAACGCATCGGCCCGCGCTGGCGCGCAGGCGCATCGGGAAGACCGTGCAGTGACGTAAGCGGGCGACGCTGGTTTGCCATATTGCGCCCGCCCTAGCCCATCTATAGGCCATGCGGCAATGATCGGAACACCGCCCAAACGCGAACAGGATACCGCCCCCCCGGATTTCGCCGCGATCGCCGCCCGCATCACCCGTCCGGTGGTGCTGGTGGGGTTGATGGGCGTGGGCAAATCCACAGTGGGCCGCAAGCTGGCGAGCCTGCTGCGGCGCAGTTTCATCGACGCTGACGAAGCCATTGAAGAGGCCGCCGGGCGTTCCATTCCCGAAATCTTTGAAACCTTTGGCGAAGCGCATTTCCGCGACGGCGAACGCCGCGTGATCGCGCGGCTGATCGACGAAGGCCACGGGGTGATCGCCACCGGCGGCGGCGCGTTTATCGATCCCGCCACCCGCGCGACGATCCTTGAACGCGGGATCGCGGTGTGGATTGACTGCGACATTAATACGCTGGTGGAACGCACCGCGCGGCGCGACACCCGGCCCCTGCTGAACAACGGCGATCCGCGCGAAATCCTGACCCGGCTAGCCGCAACGCGTGCGCCCTTCTATGGCGAGGCTCCCATCCGCATCATGAGCGAGAACGGCCCCCACGCCGACACCGCGCGCGCGATTATTGAGGCGATAGACCAATGGCTGTAATTAACGTGGCGCTGGCGGGCCGCGCCTATGATGTGGTGATTGAACCGGGCCTGCTGGGCCGGATTGGCACGGCAGCGGCGCGGTTGCTGGCGAGCTATGCCGGCGGGCGCAAAGTGCCGTTCGTCGCGGATCAGAACACCCACCGCCTCTATGCCGCCGGGATCGAGGCTGATCTGGCCGCCCATGGTTTCACCGCCGGATGGTTCGTGGTTGCGCCGGGGGAGGACGCCAAAAGCTGGGCGGTGCTGGAGGCGCTGTGCGATTGGCTGCTGGCTTTGGGCGTTACCCGCTCTGACCACGTGTTCGCATTGGGCGGCGGGGTGGTGGGCGATCTGGTCGGCTTTGCCTGCGCGATTACCAAGCGCGGCTGCGGCTTTGTGCAGATCCCCACGACGCTGCTGGCGCAGGTTGATTCGTCGGTCGGCGGCAAGACCGCTATCAACACCGCCGCGGGCAAAAACCTGATCGGCGCGTTTCATCAGCCCGCGCTGGTGCTGATCGATCCGCTGGTGCTCGCCACCCTGCCGGAACGCGAAATGCGCGCCGGTTATGCCGAAGTGCTGAAATACGGATTGTTAGGCGATGCAGTGTTTTTCGATTGGCTGGAGGCCAACGGGGCTGCGGTGCTGGCGCGTGAACCCGCCGCGCTCGAACACGCCATCGCCACCAGCATCGCGATGAAAGCCGCGATCGTTGCCGCAGATGAACGCGAGACGCTTGATCGCCGCGCGCTGCTCAATCTCGGCCACACTTTCGGCCATGCGCTGGAGGCGGAGACCGGGTTTTCGCAGGCACTGCTGCATGGCGAAGCAGTTGCGCTCGGCATGGCATTGGCGGCGCGCTATTCGGCGCGGCGGGGGGAGATTTCAGCGGCGGATGCTGACCGCGCAGCAGGCGTGATTGCGGCGGCGGGATTGCCTGCACACCTCCCCGCCCTCGCCCTCAGCTGTGATGGCGCGCGGCTGGTCGATCATATGCGCCATGACAAGAAGGCGGAAGGCACCACCCTGCCGTTCCTGCTACTGCGCGCCATTGGTAATGCCTACGTGGCGCGCGATGTCGACCTGGCCGATATTGCGGCGTTTCTGGACGCCGAATTGCGCGGTTAACGCTTACAAATCGCCGTCGATGGTTTCGGGGATTTCCTCACCGGGAATCGGCCCGCCCGGATAGGCCGGCATGGGGCCTGCAACGACCGGTGCGGCAGGGGCTGACGGTGCAACCGCCTGCGGCTGCGCCATCCCGCCCATCGCGAGCCGTGCATCGGCATAGCGCTGTTCGCTCCACTGCCCTTCGGCACGGTCACTATCTATCGCGGGTGCAGCGCTGGAAAAACCGCCGCTGTAATCGACCCCGTCGATCTGGCCATTATTGCCGATCCGGCACTGAAAGCCAGAACCGTTGAACAGCGCGCCGCTGACTAGCCAGCCTGCGCCAGTGCGTTGAACATTATCGACGCTATCAACCCGCACGTCGCGTTCAATCCGGGTCAGGCACTGATCAACCGCACTGTCGAGCCCTGATGAACCCGTGCCGCGCGGTGCTGCGCGGCGATTATCGTTACGGCGTTCCTGATAACGCGGGTTATAATTGGGATCATTCGCATCGCGTTCGACGATCACAACATCGCGGTCGCGGTCACGATTGCGGCGGTTGTTAGAATTGGCGATGGCAGCAATCCCGCCGATGATCGCCGCGCCGATCAGCACATCACCCGCGTCAACGCGGCCGCGCCTGTAACCCCGGTAATGCCCCCGGCGGCAGCCCCACCGGCAGCGATATTCAGCCGTTGCCGATGCCGGATCATAGCGGCTGTGGTCAAACGCGGCCGATGGCGCGCCAAGGCCCGCCGATGGAAGCGCAGCCGCAGCAGCGGGAGAGGCGAACAAGGTGGCGCCTGCAACAGCGCCTGCCAAAGCCAGCGCACGGGTATTAAGAGCCATTGATGCTCCCTCCTGTAAATCGGTGAGCGCCCACCATGCACCCTGATGCGCGCGAGGTTAGCCGTGCCAGGCTTGCGCTGGGCTGAACCGAATGCACAAGCCGCCCCGCCTTGCCTTGCACAACGCGGGACGACCAGAACAGCTCGCTGAAAGGGGGGACGAGCTGAAAGCGGATCAGCGCAGCCCCCGAACCCCGCTGAAATTGACCTGCGGCGCACCGCGACCATCAATCCGGCAGGTGAAGTTGCCACGGTCGCTGCGGCGACCACCCCAGCGCGGCGAGCCTTCCACCGCAATCCGGCCCTTGACCCGGAACCCATGCCCGGTGCGATCAACATCGCGCACGTCGACCACATCGGCATAGCGATAGCCGCCAAACCGCCGTGCCTGATTTTCTGCCGCCCTGACGCAGCGTTCCACTGCGGCGCGCGGGTTAGCGTTGCCGCCGTATCCGCCGCGATAGTCGCGGTCGCGATAGGCATAGCGGCGGTCATTCCGATCGCCATCAAAGGCCCCGGCGAGCGCGGCGATCCCGCCGATCACCACAGCGCCTGCGATAATCTCGCCCGCGCCGATGCCCCCACGGTCGCGGTAATCATCCGCCATCGCAGGCGTGGCAGTGGCTGCAGTCAGTGCAGTGGCAGCGACCGCGCCGAGCGAAATCCGGGCCCATGTGCCGGAGGCCAGCCGGTTGGTCTTGGTGGTCATCGCATCTATCCTCGTCTGGCACCGCGCGCACAATTGCGGGGGTGTCGAGGATCAATTTGACTGATTCGCACTGAGACGAAGCTGAATTGCCCTAGCAGGTTTTGTTAATCTAAAAACCAAATTGCATGAACGATAGCGCCTACTCGGCCTCAAGCGCGGCCAGCACGTCGCGGGTAAAGGCAGCGATGTCAAAGCGGGCACCCACCGGATCTTCACCCCGCCGCACGACCACCACGTCACGGCTCGGCACGATCACCACATATTGCCCGCGATTGCCGAAAGCCGCGAAGGTATCAGGCGGCACGCCGTCAGATGCGTTCATCAACCAGAACCCCGCGCCATAGCCGAACGCGCCATCGGGCTGCGGGCCGGAGGGGGTGGAGACGTATTGCACCCAGCCTTCGGGCAGGACGCGGGTGCCGTTCCAGACACCATCGTCGAGGTAAAGTTGACCAAATCTCGCGAGGTCGTTGGCGGTAGTCCAAACCTGACTGGACAGGATGTAGCCGCCCTGCCAGTCGGTCTCGGCCACCGTAGCGTCCATCCCCAGCTTGGCGAAGAATTCGGCAGGTGGGTGCGCTGCAAAGGTAGGCTCGATCGCCGCAATGGCGGCAAGCGTGTCGTTATTGGCGTAGCGATAAGTGCTGCCTGGCACGGCAATGAGCGGCCAATCGAGCGCAACTTCATCCACCGTCGCCCCGCCCCAATAGAGCGGATCGGTGCGGTTGCCCGGCGTATCGGAATAGCGGCCCGAGGCCATGCGCAGGAGGTGGTCGATGGTGATCGCGCGGCGCGGGTCGGCGGGGTCAGCACCCAGCCCTGCCGAGGCGTTCACATCCGCCTCGCCGCGATAGGCGGCAGCACCCACCAACGTTGACGCGATGCTCTTGGCGACAGACCAGGTGCGTTGGGGGGTATTGGCGTCGAAACCGGGAGCATAGCGCTCCGCCTCGATCATGCGTTTGCGAATAACGAGAATCCCAGTCGTTCTCGCCCCCGCGCCGTAGGCCTCGCTGTCAAAGGCAGCGTCGACCGGCTTCAGCGACCGGTCGCTATCGAGAAATTCAGCGAAGCTATCGTCGGAGGAAACCAACCTGCCCATGCTGGCTGCAGGAAGCCGGACGCCGACAGGCAGGGCATGGCAGCCGTGACCGGGGCTATGGCTGGCAATGCGAGCGGGCATGTCATCAGTCCATGTGACTTTCACATAAGCGATCTGGCCGGATGGGCGGCGCACGATTTCAAACGGCAGTTCATCAATGATCACATCAAGCGGGGCCTGAATCCCTACCAGCTCCCACTGCGCCACGCTTTCCGGCGAACGGGTCACGCCGTTGGCTTCGGCATGGGCAATCGCGCTGCACAGCATCAGCGCCTTGTAGCCTGCCGCCAGCGCGCGGTCGTAGCGCGCGTCGAGGCGCTCCTGCTGGCTTTGTGCCGAAAGCGGTGTGGCAAGGGTGAGTGCGGCGGTTGCTGCGGCGAGGATCAGGGTTCTCATCCCCCTATCATGCCACGCGGCCACGAAAATGAAAGAGCGCAAAGGAAAAGGGCCGGAAGCGCTTTCGCCCCGGCCCTTTGCTTTGTGTCTGTGTAGCGCGACTTACGCGTCTTCGCCTTCGTATTCCTCGGCCTGAACCGGGCCGCTGTCCTGACCGCGGGCCGATTCGTCACGGTCAACAAGTTCGATGATCGCCATCTGCACCGCATCGCCCGCACGCACCCCGGCGCGCAACACGCGGGTGTAGCCGCCTTCGCGATCCGAATAACGCTCGGCCAGCACTTCAAACAGCTTCTTAAGCTGGGTTTCATCACCCAGACGCGCCATCGCCAAGCGACGGTTCGAAAGCCCGCCGCGCTTGGCCAGCGTGATCAGCTTTTCGAGATAGGGGCGCAGTTCCTTGGCCTTGGGCAGCGTGGTCTTGATCTGCTCATGCTTGATCAGCGCGGCGGCCATGTTGCGGAACAGGGCGTTGCGATGGCCCGTCTTGCGGCCCAGCTTGCGGCCCGAAATACCATGACGCATTGTGTCTCATCCTTCGTTCGTAGGGAGCCCGTGCAAGGTAGCTCCATCCCGGTGGCTATTGCGGGCCGCCACCTTCGCCCTTGTTGTGCGCTCCCGCGAAGGCGGGAGCCTCAGGCCGCTAACTCATCGCCAGTGGCAGCAGGTCCCCGCCTGCGCGGGGACTCACCAAATGCTTAGCCCAGAAGCTCTTGTTCAAGCTTCTTGGCCATTTCCTCGATGTTCTCAGGCGGCCAGCCGGGGATATCCATGCCGAGGCGCAGACCCATGCTGGAGAGCACTTCCTTGATCTCGTTCAAGGACTTGCGGCCGAAGTTCGGCGTGCGCAGCATCTCGGCCTCGGTTTTCTGAACCAGATCGCCGATATAGATGATGTTGTCGTTCTTGAGGCAATTGGCCGAACGCACCGACAGTTCCAACTCGTCCACCTTCTTGAGCAGATAGCGGTTGAGCTGGTTGGCGTCGCTTTCTTCGGGCTGCACCGCATGGCCGATCATGGTGCCGGTTGGCTGCGGAATGCCATCTTCGAAGTGGACGAACAACGTCAGCTGATCCTGCAGGATGCGCGCGGCAAAGGCCACGGCGTCTTCAGGGGTGACAGTGCCATCGGTTTCGACGGTGAGGCTGAGCTTGTCGTAATCGAGTTCCTGCCCAACGCGGGCGTTTTCGACCTTGTAGCTTACCTGACGCACCGGCGAATAGAGCGAGTCGACCGGGATCAACCCGATCGGCGCATCGACCGGACGGTTCTGCACGGCCGGCGCGTAGCCCTTGCCGATGTCAGCGGTCAGCTCCATGTTGAGCGTCGCGCCTTCATCGAGCTGGCAGATCACCAGATCCTTGTTCATCACCTCGATATCGCCGCTAACGGCAATATCGCCCGCCTTCACCGCGCCCGGACCAGTGGCCGAAAGCTGCAAACGCTTGGGGCCTTCGCCTTCCATCTTCAGCGCGATCTGCTTCACGTTCAGAACGATGTCGGTGACATCTTCCCGCACGCCGGCAAGCGACGAAAATTCGTGCAGCACGTTCTCGATCTTGATCGAGGTGATCGCCGCACCCTGAAGGCTGGAGAGCAGCACGCGCCGCAGCGCGTTGCCAAGGGTCAGGCCAAAACCACGCTCAAGCGGTTCGGCAACGAAAGTCACCTTGCGCGCGCGGTCACCGCCATCCTTGATTTCGAGGGTGTTGGGTTTCTTGAGTTCCTGCCAGTTCTTCGTGTTGACGGACATGGATTTCCCCTAATTCGCCCTGGTCGGGCGGTTCATATTCTAGGCGGGCCTGATGCGCTGGACGTCACGCGGCATCAGACCCGTTCGGGCGGCGACGGCACGATCTGCCGCCACCATCCCGGCGGATCAGACGCGACGGCGCTTGGACGGACGAACCCCGTTGTGCGGGATCGGAGTCACATCGCGGATCGAGGTGATGTTAAAGCCCACAGCGGCAAGACCGCGCAGCGCGCTTTCACGACCCGAACCCGGGCCCTTCACTTCAACCTCAAGCGTGCGCACGCCGTGTTCGGCGGCTTTCTTGCCCGCGTCATCGGCTGCCACCTGCGCGGCATAGGGCGTCGACTTGCGGCTGCCCTTGAACCCCATCGCCCCGGCGCTGGACCAGCTGATCGCATTGCCCTGAGCATCGGTGATGGTGATCATGGTGTTGTTGAAGCTGGCGTTGATATGCGCAACGCCGCTGCTGATATTCTTTTTGTCACGACGCCGAATACGGCCTGGTTCGCGTGCCATCGTTTACTGTCCTCTAGCTCGTCAGAAGGAAAAAGCGTGGTTGCCCTGAGGCCGCCTGCTTACTTCTTCTTGCCCGCGATGGGCTTGGCCTTGCCCTTGCGGGTGCGGGCGTTGGTGTGAGTGCGCTGGCCGCGAACGGGCAGACCGCTACGATGACGCAGGCCGCGATAGGCGCGCAAATCCATCAGACGCTTGATATTCATCGCGGTCTGGCGACGCAGGTCGCCTTCTACGGCGAAATCGGAATCGATGGTTTCACGGATCCGCAGCACTTCCTCATCGGTGAGGTCCTGCACACGCGCGCTGTGCGCAATGCCCAGCTTTTCAACGATCCGGAGAGCCGTGGTGCGGCCAATTCCGTGAATATAGGTGAGCGCGATGATCACGCGCTTGTTGGTGGGGATATTGACCCCGGCAATACGAGCCACTTATTTCTCCATGCTCCACAGGGGCTTGACCACATTTGGGCGGCCTCCCCCTATCTCAACGCTCAATCATTCTAATGGCCGCTTACTCCTACGATCCGCACGATGCAGGATCGCAAACAGCAAAAATTCGGTCGGCACGCGCAATGGCGATGCCTGCCGAACCTGGTTCGAACCTTTCGAATGAGGGCGGCGCATAGGATGATTCGCGCGGGCCGTTAACCACAAGGCGCGCGCGGC
>JAHJSJ010000152.1 GCA_018830415.1 Alphaproteobacteria bacterium
AGGCGGGCGGCGGATCGCTGGCGGGCTATATCGCCTATGAAGCGGGCCTCGCGCTTGAAGACAGGTTGGCGGGGCTGGCGGCGGCGCGATCGGGCGCAGCGGGACCGCTGGTATGGCTGGGGCTGTTTGACGCGCCGACGCGGATTGCGGCGGCGGCGGTCCCCGGCTGGCTGGCGGTGCGCGCGCAAGGCACGGGCAGCATCGGCCCGCTCGAACCGCAATTGTCGCCCGGCGGGTATGAGGCCGCCTTCAACGCCCTGCGCGAAGCGATCCTTGCGGGCGACATCTATCAGGCAAACTTCACCTATTCGCTCGCCGGATCGTGGCGCGGCGATCCGGTCGGGCTTTATGCCGCGCTGCGCGATGCGGCGGCGGCGGGTTATGGCGGGCTGGTGTTCGACGGATCGCATTGGCTTTTGAGCTTTTCGCCCGAATTGTTCGTCGCGCTATCGGGGCGCGATGCCAAGGCCAAACCGATGAAGGGCACCCGCCCGCGCAGCGCCGATCCGGCGGCAGACCGCGCGCTGGCGCAAGACCTTGCCGCCTCGGTCAAGGACCGCGCCGAAAACCTGATGATCGTCGATCTGATGCGCAATGATCTCGCCCGGATTGCCGAGGCGGGGAGCGTGGCGGTCGATGCGCCCTTCGCGGTCGAAACCTACCCCACGGTGCACCAGATGGTATCGACCGTGCGCGCGCGGCTTTCCCCCGGCGCGGGCGCGATGGAGCTGGTGCGCGCGCTGTTCCCCTGCGGATCGATCACCGGCGCGCCCAAGATCCGGGCGATGGAACTGCTGGGCGAAATCGAACGCGATGCGCGCGGGGCCTATTGCGGGGCGATTGGCCGGATCGACGAGGATGGCAATGCCGCCTTCAACGTCGCGATCCGCACCTTGCGGCTGACCCCGGTTGAAAATGGTCAGGGCAGCGCGGTGCTGGGCATCGGTTCGGCGATTGTAGCGGATAGTGACGCGCTGGCCGAACGGCGCGAGTGCGAGGTCAAGGCCGGGTTCGTGCGCCGCGCGTCGCCCGATTATGCCGCACCCGCGTTCGACCTGATCGAGACAATGCGGTTCGCACCCGACAGCGGCATCGCGCTGCTCGAACTGCATCTGGCGCGGATGAAACGCAGCGCGGAAATCCTCGGCTTTGCGTTTGATCGCCATGCGGTGCGCAATCAGATTCAGGCGCTGTGTTTTGAACTTGATGCGCCTGCCCGGCTGCGGCTGCTGGTGGCGCGCAGCGGGGCAAGCGCGCTTGAGACGGGGCCGTTGCCGCCCGCGCTGGGTGAGCCGGTGAAGGTCATCGCGCTGCCCCATCCGCTTGATCCCGGCGATTGGCGGCTGACGCACAAGACATCGGATCGCGGGTTTTATGACGACGCGCTGGCAGCGGCGCACAGCATGGGCGCGGCTGAGACGGTGCTGGTGCGCGATGATGGGCTGGTGACAGAGGGCAGTTTCACCAATCTGTTCGTGGACGGGCCGGACGGCGCGCTGCTGACCCCGCCCGCCGCGCTTGGCCTGCTGCCCGGCGTGCTGCGCGAACACCTGATCGCAGACGGTCGCGCGCGCGAGGCGCAGCTTACTCTTGATGATTTGCAACACGGCTTCTGGCTCGGCAATGGCCTGCGCGGGCTGATGCGGGCCACCTTGATCTAAACCCCGTTCCGCTCGCCCTGAGCTTGTCGAAGGGCCGTATTTAACTTCTAGCACAACCCTCGAAGACAAAAGCGGTGCTTCGACAAGCTCAGCACGAACGGTTATTGGAAAATCATGCCTGACATCACAATTCTCTACGAAGACGGCGAAGCGCTGGTGATCGACAAGCCCGCGGGCCTGCCGGTTGATCGCCCCAAACGCGGCGGCGCGTGCCTTGATGACCATCTTGACCGGCTGAAAATGGGGTTCCTGCGGCGTCCGGTGGCGGTGCACCGGCTGGATACCGACACGTCGGGCTGCCTGCTGCTGGCCCGCAATCCCAAGGCGCTGGCGCGGTTCAACAAATCGTTCGAGGATCGGCTGGTCGGCAAGACCTATCTGGCGGTGCTGGCGGGCCATCCGGCGGGGACGCAAGGCACCATCGAACTTGCGCTGACCAAGATCAGCTCGGCCGAAGACGGTTGGCGAATGATCCCGGCGAAAAAGGGCAAGCCTGCGGTTTCGCACTGGGAACTGGTGCAGGAACTGGGGCCGCACAGCCTGATCCGATTCCGCCCGGAAACCGGCCGCACGCATCAATTGCGCGTCCACGCGCTCAAGGGTCTGGGTGCGCCCTTGCTGGGCGATCCGGTCTATGGCGCGGGATCGGTGCCGGGGGCGGGGCGCACCATGCTCCACGCCGAAAGCCTCACCGTCACCCGCCCCGGCAAAACCCCGATCGAGGCGCGCGCGCCCCTGCCTGCCGATTTCGCAGCGCTGGGGGCGCATGATGGATGAGCACGAAGATCAGGACGCGCCCGAACCGCTAACCGCCCGCGCGCTGCGGCTGGCCGAGGAAAGCTTCCTCGCCGGGTCGGGGCCGGGCGGGCAGAACGCCAACAAGGTCGCGACCGAGGTGGAACTGCGCGTCAATATCTACGCGCTGCGGCTTGCCCCGCCGATGTTTGCACGGCTGCGGGCGCTGGCGGGATCGAAGCTGGCTGGCAATGGCGATCTGATCATCACCTCCAAGGCCAACCGCACGCAGGAAGCCAACCGCGCCGACGCCCGCGCCAAGCTGACCGCGCTGCTGGAGGACGCGCAGACCGAACCCAAGCGGCGGGCGAAAACCCGGCTCAACCGGGTGGGCAAGACCGAACGGTTGAAGGGCAAGAAGGTGCGCGGGACAGTGAAGGCCAATCGCGGGCGGCCCAGCAGTGCAGACTGGTAAGCTCCCGCCTTGACTTTTCCCCCCGATTCGCCCAATGGCCCGCCCGTGTGGCGGTGTGTCGGTCCAACCGGGCGCGCCGCTATTTGCTTTTTCAGCCCTGCGTAAAGCACGCCGGGTCGACCCATTTGACAGGAACCCGCCATGGCGAAGCCCACCACCGTCAAGATCCGCCTCGTCTCATCCGAGGGCACCGGTTTCTTCTACGTGACCAAAAAGAACCCGCGCAACATCACCGAAAAGATGAGCTTCCGCAAATATGATCCGGTGGCGCGCAAGCACGTTGAATTCAAGGAAGCCAAGATCAAGTAAGATCTGGCCCTGCCTGCCCGCCGCATAATGGCGGGCGCGATAATTCATCGACAGTTCAACCGGGCGGCCTTAGGCGGCTTGGCATGACACAGCTTCATACATCCGCGCGCGCGCTCATCCTTGGCCTCGGGGCCGGGGCTTTGGCGCTTGGTCTTGCCCCATCGGGCACTACCGCAATCACCCCGCCGCTCGCCGCGCAATCTGCCCCCGATGCCTCCGGCGATCTCGACCGGGTGGTGGGTGCCTTGCGCGACATCAGCACGATGCGCGCCGATTTCATCCAGACCGACCGGCAGGGCAACACCATGCGCGGGGTGATGACGATGAAGCGCCCCGGCAAAATCCGCTTCGATTACGGCAAGGACGCCGATTTTCTCGTCATTTCGAACGGCAGGTCGCTCTATGTCGTCGATTACGAAGTAAACCAGGTTGAACGCTGGCCGATCAAGAATTCACCGCTGGGCGCATTGTTCGATCCGGAACGCGATGTGAAGCGGTTCGGCAAGCTGGTTCCGACCGGCAACCCCGACGTGTTCAGCGTCGAAGTGCGCGATCCCAAAAAGCCCGAATTCGGGATGATCAACATGATCTTCGTGCGTAATCCGGCCGCGCCAGGGGGATTGCAACTGACCCATTGGGTGGCATTGGATGCGCAGAATCACCGCACACGGGTGCAGCTTTCCAACCAGCGTTACGGCATCACTGTTGCCGATAGCGCCTTCACCTTCCGCGATCCACGCCGTTCAACTCGTCGCCCCGGATAGGCAGCACGTCGACGAACAGTTGTATGGAAACGACCAAAACGGGGCCGTGTTCATGTGAGTGAAAGGCGCCAACGGCTAATAATTCATTGCAAGGCGGTTCGAAGGCGGGTTTCCCCCCTGTTGCCCTCCCTTCCGCAAAGACCGCTTTGTACAAGCGTGACGAACGCTCAATGGAACCCTCGACCCAACGCCCCCGGGTCGGGGGTTTTGTTTGGGGTTACTCCCAGCCAAACGCCTTGCGCATGATCGTGTAGATCACATTCTGTTCGATCACCCCGCGCGCGCGTTCTGCTCCCGGCCCGGTGGCGAACAGCGCGACATCCTCGCCGCCGTGAGTTTCCGCGCCGGTGGGCACGGTCGCTTGCTGTCGTGCCGCGATCCCGGTTTCAGGCACCGTCCGCTCGCCGCGCAGCGCGCCGGGGCCGTTGGCATAACCGAGCGTGGTGTAAGGCTTACCATCCGCAGCCAGCACCGGCGATTGCCCTTCACCACCATCCTCACCGCGCCCCTTGGGTGCCACCACCACCCCCAGAATGTCATTCCCGCGCCGAGGATAGCCCGCAATGGTGAACACATGGCTGTGATCGGCGGTGACCAGAATCAGCGTGTCCGCCGGATCGGTGTGATCCACCGCCCATTGCACCGCGCGGGCAAACTCCACCGCTTCTTCGAGCGCATAGCCCGCCTGCCCGCCGTGGTGCGCGTGATCGATCCGCCCGCCTTCGACCATCAGGTAGAACCCGTCGGGATCGGGCTTGAGCCGCGCAATCGCCTGCGCGGTCATGTCGGTGAGGGTGGGTTCGGGCGAATCGGCTTTGCGGTCGGCCATGTAGGTCAGGTGGCTGGGGTTGAAGAGCCCAAGCACCGGCCTGTCCATCGGCGCAGCGGTGAGGCTGGCGGTGTCTTCCACAACCACGCCGCCGCTGCGCGCGGCCCATGCGCCGGGCAGGTCAGCCGCCGGATCGCCGCGCCTTCCGCCGCCATCCCTGCCATAAAACATCGCCGTCCCCCCGCCGAGCGCGACATCGAAATCGGCCTCGGCCAGTTGCAAGGCGATATCCTTGCACCCACCGCCCTGCTGGTCGGCGGGGATGTTGGCGTCGCTCTCCCAATCGCGGTCGGCGCTGCGCGAATAGACGCTTGCCGGGGTGGCGTGGGTGATCCGGGTGGTGGTGACGATGCCCAGCGCCAGCCCGCGCGCCTTCACTTCTTCACCCAGCAAGGGCAGCGGGTGCGCCAGCGCATCGCCGCACACGCCCTTTTCCGCATCCGGCCCGATGCCGAGCACCCCGATGCGAGTCTTGACGCCCGAATGCATCGCGGTGGCCGTGCCCGCAGAGTCGGGCACCTGCGCGTTGGTGTTGTAGGTCTTGACCAGCGCCACATTATCGAACTTTTCAAAGCTCAGCTGGTTTTCCTCGCCAGTTTCCCCGCGCTTTTGCGCTTCGTAGATGCGCGCGGCGGTGATGGTGGAAATGCCCATGCCATCGCCGATGAACAGGATGACGTTTTTGGCGCGCGGTTCAGCGGGCGCATCCTCGGCGATGGCCGGAACGGCGGTGCTTGCAAGCAGCAGGGCGGCGAGGATGGTGCGGGTCATGGGTGTCTCCGAAGTGGTGGGCACCGCCCTATCGCGCGCTGATGTGTCGATAAAGTGAAAGGTGGAAGTTTGGTGGATTGCCGCTTAAGTCCGCCTGCATGATCTCTGTTGCCACCTGGAACATCAACTCCGCGCGCCTGCGCGTCGGGTTGATCGAAAAACTGCTCACCGAAACCGCGCCCGACATCCTGTGCCTGCAGGAAATCAAGTGCGAGAGCCACCTGTTCCCGGCCGATGCGCTGGCCGCGCTCGGCTACACCCATCAGGCGGTGAGCGGGCAGAAAGGCTACCACGGGGTTGCCACGGTCAGCCGCGTTCCGATCCGCGAGGTCGCCCGCCACGACTGGCAGGCCAATGGCGAAGCGCGCCATATCGCGGTGGAGGTGCTGGGCAAGGATGTGCGGATCGACAACGTCTATGTCCCCGCAGGCGGCGATGTGCCCGACCGCGAAGTGAACGCGAAATTCGGCCAGAAGCTCGATTTTCTGGGGCGCATGACCCGCTGGGCCGACACGCTCGACCGCCCGACGCTGATCGTCGGCGATTTCAACATCGCCCCGCTGGAAAGCGATGTGTGGAGCCACAAGCAATTGCTCAAGGTCGTCAGCCACACGCCGGTCGAGGTCGAGGTGCTGGACGCTTTCCGCGATGCCCACGGCTGGGTCGATATCGGGCGCGCGCAGGTGCCGCATCCGGCGCGCTATTACAGCTGGTGGAGCTATCGCAATCCCGGCTGGCAGGAGAATGACAAGGGGCGGCGGCTCGATCATATGTGGGCCTCGCCCGCGCTTGCGAAGCAGGCGACCGCGCACCGCGTGCTGGAGGATGCGCGCGGGTGGACGCAGCCATCCGACCACGTGCCGCTGATCACGGAGTTCGACCTCTGAGCGGAGCGTCATCCCCCGAACGCCGCGCCGCGCAGGCGGTCGATGCGCTGCGCCACGGCTGGCCGCTGGCGTTTGCGGGCGGGCCAACGCTGCTGCCGGTCGAAACCGCGATTGCCAGCGGGGCAAGCGCGCCGCACATGCTGATTCCCGCCGCGCGGGCGACCACGCTGAAACTCGCCAATCAACGCGATGCCGCTGTCCCGCACGCCCCGGTGCTGATCGCGGGGGGAGAAGACTTCACCATGCGCGATGCCCTGCCGATAGCCGATCCGGCGCTCGATCTCGGCAATCCGCTCAAAG
>JAHJSJ010000153.1 GCA_018830415.1 Alphaproteobacteria bacterium
CGCACCGGGGCGCTGGCAACAGGGCTCGCATGGCAAACCCCACCCGGAGCAAGGCCGAATAGGGGCCGCGCGCCTGCCTTTCGGGGCAGGTAGGGGTGTTTCGCCCTGAGCGGCCCGGGTTGGCTGCTAGAGCACAGGAGCAATCCTGCGCCCAGATGAATGGCTGCTGCCCCGGAGCCGGTCCGCAAGGATACCGACCGGGGATACAGAACCCGGCTTATGATGGCCCCCTGATATGAATTGCGCACGCTGAAATTTGATCCCGATCAATGTCCGTGGCGCTCAACTGGTGTTGAGCAGGCTGGTCAACAATCAGGGAACCGATCATGGCCGATACCCAATTCAAGGACTGGCCCGCGATGGCGGCCAATCTAACCCCCGCTATCCGTGAATTGCACAAGGCCGCGCCTGGCGTAATGAAAGCGTTCCGCGAAATGGGTGGGGCTGCGCATTCCGAAGGCGAGCTTGATCCCAAGACCAAAGAGTTGCTGGCTGTCGCGATCTCGGTCGCGGTGCGGTGTGATCCGTGCATCACCTACCACGTCGAAGGTGCGCGTAAACATGGTGCGACCCGCGGGGAGATTGCCGAGACCATCGGGCTTGCGGTTTACATGGGCGCCGGGCCAAGTGCGATGTATGCTGCGCAGGCGCTGGAAGCCTACGATCAATATGTCGATAAGGCGGGGTGACGGCTATACAGCAGCGGTGAGTTGAGTGAGCGCTTATACCAGCGCAGGCTCATTCTGTCTGGGCATCATCGGCGGATAAAGCTCATTTAGCGGCCGTGACCGCCCATCCGCGCAGACCAGCCGCACGTGGTAGCGTCGCAATCGGCGCGGTTCGGACACGCCGCAGCTATGCGCGATCATGCCGACTTCCTTGCGCATCTGCGTCACAAAGTTCGCCACCCGCACCGCCTTGTTGGCGGGATCAAGCCCGCGTTGCAGCGCCGGATCATGGGTGGTGATGCCGGTCGGGCAGGTGTTCTTGTCACACTTCATCGCCTGAATGCAGCCCAGCGCGAACATGAATCCGCGCGCCGAAATCACGAAATCGGCCCCGGCGCAAATCGCCCAGGCGACGTCAGCCGGAGTTACCAGCTTGCCCGACGCAATGATGCGGATGCGGTCTTTCAGCCCCGCCGCATCGCGCAGATCGACCAGCATCGGCAAGGCTTCGCGCAGCGCCAGCCCGACGTTGTCGATCAGCGGCAAAGGTGCCGCGCCAGTGCCGCCATCGCCGCCATCGACGGTGATGAAATCGGGCGCGCTGGCTGCGCCCCGGCGGTTGATTTCCGCGAACAGTTCCTCGATCCAGCCATAGGCCCCGATCACCGTCTTGAACCCGACCGGCTTGCCGGTAACTTCACGAATATGGGCAATTTTGTCGAGCAGTTCGTCGATGTTGCCGATGTCGGTGTGGCGGTTGGGCGAGATCGAATCCTCGCCTTCGGGAATGCCGCGGATCGCGGCGATTTCGGCGTTGACCTTGGCCCCCGGCAGGATCCCGCCCTTGCCCGGCTTGGCCCCTTGCGCCAGTTTCAATTCGAACATCCGCACCTGTTCGTGCCCGGCAATTTCGCGCAGTTTGCCATCCGACAGATTGCCAGCCTCATCACGCACACCATATTTGGCGGTGCCGATCTGGAACACGACATCGCATCCGCCTTCGAGATGATAGGGGGCAAGGCCGCCTTCGCCGGTGTTCATCCAGCATCCGGCCATCTTCGCACCATTGGACAGCGCACGCACCGCCGGGGTCGACAAGGCCCCATAGCTCATGCCTGAAATATTGAACAACGAAGGCGCTTCGAATGGGATCCGCGCGGCCTCTGCTCCGATGATCATCGGCGCGGCCTCAACCGCGTCTTCGTCCAGCGTTGGCCAAGGGCAATTGATGAAAATCGGCGTACCCACCGGTTCGAGATTGCGGGTCGAACCGAAGGCGACATTGGTCGATTCGTGCTGTGCCGCGCTATAGACCCATTCGCGCTGCGCCCGGTTGAACGGCATTTCTTCGCGGTCCATCGCAAAGAAATACTGGCGAAAGAATTCGCCAAGGTTGGAGAGTATCGGCCGCATCCGCCCGATGACCGGGTAGTTGCGCCGGATGGCGTCGGCGGTCTGGATCCGGTCGACGATGAACAGGATCACCAGCCCCAGCGCGGCCAGGCCGATCACGAAAATGAAAGCTGTTGCCAGCCCATCGAAAATGGCGGTCATTCCAGGCGGTCTCCAATGTCTCGGTACTTGGGATTACGCCGGGGGTTGGCGGGAAGTTACACCGGTCAGGGTCAGCCCCGGCCCACGCTCAGATAGGTGAACCCCGCAGCCGCCATATCGTCGGGGTTGTAGATGTTCCTGAGATCGACCAGCAACGGCGCGTTGGCCAGTTCCTTGACCCGTTTGAGATCAAGCGCGCGGAACGCGTCCCATTCGGTCACGATCACCACCACATCTGCGCCCGCAATTGCTGCGTAGGGATCGTCACACATCGTCACTTCGGGCAGCAGCGGGCGGGCCTGTTCCATGCCTTCGGGATCATAGGCGGCCACCGCCACGCCCGCGTCCATCAAGGTCTGCGCTACCGCAATCGCGGGCGAATCGCGCATATCATCAGTGTTAGGCTTGAACGTCAGGCCCAGCAGCGCCGCTTTCTTGCCGCGCGCCGCATCGACCCCGCCCAGCGCATCGACGACCTTGCGCCCCATCGCGCGTTTGCGGCTGTCATTGACCTTGACCACCGCCTCGACGATCCGCGTCGGGCTGTCGTAATCCTCGGCTGTTTTGAGCAGCGCGAGCGTATCCTTGGGAAAACACGATCCGCCGTAACCCGGCCCGGCGTGGAGGAACTTTGAACCGATGCGGTTGTCCATCCCGATCCCGCGCGACACATCCTGCACATTCGCGCCGACCTTTTCGCACAGATCGGCCATTTCGTTGATGAAGGTGATCTTGGTCGCAAGGAAGGCGTTGGCGGCGTATTTGATCAGTTCGCTGGTGCGGCGCGAGGTAAACAGGATCGGCGATTCGTTGAGATAGAGCGGACGATAGACTTCGCGCATCACCTCGCGCCCGAAATCGTCCTCGGCCCCGATCACGATCCGGTCGGGCCGCTTGAAATCGCCGATCGCCGCGCCTTCGCGCAGGAATTCGGGGTTTGAAACAACCGAAATGCGGTGTCTGGTTCCGGTATCGCGGATGATCCGTTCCACCTCGTCACCGGTGCCCACCGGAACGGTCGACTTGGTGACGATCACCGCGTCACCCGCCAGATTTTCGCCGACTTCGCGCGCGACTTCGTAGACGAAGGTGAGGTCGGCATGGCCATCGCCGCGGCGGCTGGGGGTTCCAACCGCGATGAAGATCGCATCCGCGCCGCTTATCCCGTCGGCAAGGCTGGTGGTGAAGGACAGGCGCCCCCCCTTCACATTGGTTTCGACCAGCGCTTCAAGCCCCGGCTCGTAAATCGGCATGACCCCGGCGTGCAGCCGGTCGATCTTGGCCTGATCCTTGTCGATGCAGACCACTTCGTGTCCGAAATCGGCAAAACACGCCCCCGATACGAGCCCGACATAGCCCGATCCCACCATCGCAATTTTCATGAATAGCTGCCTTTAACGCGAAATCCGAACCCGTCCCGCCTTACGGTTCACCAGTCTAGCCTGCCCGTTCGCCGTGGAAGATGTCAACCGCCCCATTTCTGGCACAGGCCTGCATAACCCGGCGCTGATCGCCTTCGAGCACCAGCGCTGTAAGCACACCCGAACGAAATGCGCCAGTATCAATGCCGATGCGATTGCCGCAGTCCATCACATGTTCGAAAATCGTGTGACCATGCACCACCACCTTTTCCAGCGGGCTTTGGTGATTGAGAAAGCGATCACGGATCCACAGCAGATCGCTGCGTTTCTGGTCATCCAGCGGACGGGCCGGATCAATCCCGGCATGGACGAACACATAATCGCCGGCGATGATCATCAGTTCGAAGCGGGTAATGTAATCACGAACCTGCACCGGCACCAGCGCAGGCAGGCGTTCGAATAGCTGTTCAACCGAAAGCGAGGCATATTGCCGGTTCGACAGGCCGAAACTGAGGATGGTTTCGCGCCCGCCATGCTTCACGAAATGGCGCAGCGCTTCGGGCTTTTCGAAGGCGGCGAGGAACATTTCTTCGTGATTGCCCGCCAGCACCCGGACATTGCGCTGCTGCTGCCACATCAGCGTGCGCGCGATCACGCCTGCGCTATCCGGCCCGCGATCAATCAGATCGCCAAGCAACACGACACGGGTATCAGCCGCGCCCAAGCTTGCGTCATCTTCCTCGATTGCGGCGATCATGGCGTCGAACAGGTCAAGGCGACCGTGGATGTCACCGATGACATAATAGCGCGTGCCAGCGGGCACCGACGGCAGCCGGTGCTTCGCTTGAGGGCGGAAATAGTTGCGCAATCGCTGCAGCATCAAGACAATGTTCCGGTTGGGCGGCATTGGCGAACGGTGGTTGGCAGCCCGCCACCCGCACGCAGGCTATTATGCCCATGCATTGCGCCGCGCATACCGATCACCGCCGCACACCGCAACCAGCCGCCCGACAGGCGCGGCCAGAAGTGCAAATTTACCGGTCAGAGGCGATCAATCGAGCGAAAAACTGACGGTCGTGACCACCCGCACTTTTTTGTACGGGCTGTCAGACATGCCCCAGCCGCCAGCCTCTCCGTCGCGCGCTTCGATGGTGAAATAGCCTTGGGTCGCTTCGCTGATCTTGCCGACGCTGGAACCCGAATCCTCGGCAAATTGCTGGGCTGATGCGCGCGCGTCCCTGGTCGCTTCGGCCACCATTTCGGGTTTGATGCTGTTCAATTTGGTGAAAGTGTAGGACATGGCCGAACCTTCCTCCAGAAACACCCCGCGCCCGACCAGATCGAACTGGCGGGCGACGGCCTTTTGCGCGCGGTCAATGTCTTGTGTGCGCAAGGCGAGCCTTTGCCGCACGGTGTAGGTGGTGATGCCTTCGTTGGTATAGCTCGATACATTCGCGCCGGTCGGCTGGAGAACATCGGCGGGGAAACCCAGATCGTTGAAGAACGCCTCGATCGCCTGCGTATCGCGCCGCATCTTGGCCTGCGCCTCGGTCAGGTTGGTCGATGAGGCGGAATAGGAGATTGTCCAGGTCGCAAGATCGGCGGTGACATCGCGTTCGGCCAACCCGCGCACGGTGACGGCGCGTTCGGCATCCTTGGCGCGCAGCAAGCCATCGCCCAGCAGATAACCGCCCGCGATCATGCCGATGGCGGCGATTGCTGCGGTGCCGAACCAGCGCAAGGTTGCAGGTTCACGCAAAGCGCCGCCTGCCGTAATCGCCGGTTGCACATCTTCGCTGCTCATCGCATTGTCCCCCTCAAGAGTGTTGATGCGACGAGTTGTGCATATACGTCGATGAACCGAGTTTGAATAAGAGTCCTTGTGTTCCGCATCACATGCGCGATGCGAAATCCTCGCTCTCACGCCCTTCGGGCGCGTCGCTGCGGGCGGTCGGTCGCCCTTGCGGTCGCTGAAGCGACCGAAGTTGCTTTAATACGAAAGGTAATCAGATGGTTAAGTATCTCCATTCGATGATCCGCGTGACCGATCCGGTCGCGACGGTCGATTTCTTCAAGCTGATCGGGCTGGAAGAAGTGCGCCGGTTCGATGTCGAGGCAGGGCGGTTCACGCTGATCTTCCTTGCCGCGCCGGGGCAGGCAGGTGTCGCCGAGGTTGAACTGACCCACAATTGGCCGCCCGAAGATGGCAGCCCCGGCGAATCCTATGATGGCGGACGCAATTTCGGCCACCTCGCCTACCGGGTCGATAATATCTACGAGACTTGCGCGGCGCTCGCCGACGCCGGCCACATCATCCACCGCCCACCGCGCGATGGGCATATGGCCTTCGTCAAATCGCCCGACGGGATATCGGTCGAACTGTTGCAGGAGGGCCATCTGGAACCGGCCGAACCGTGGGTGAGCATGCCCAATGTCGGCAGCTGGTAAACCGGCGGAAGTTGACACGCGACAGCAGGTAACGCGGTTTAAACCATTAAAATAATTAGACCTGTTGCATGGCGGGACAAGTCAAGATAGTCAGGTTACTTAATTGGATCAGGGGGTCGCCTTGTCCATCTTGGAACTTGATCTGTGGCAGTGGGCATCACTGCTGCAACACGAACTGCTGCTGTTCGCCGGGGTATTTTTCCTGATTGGCGCGCTTGATGATCTCGCGGTGGATGCCGTGTGGGTCTGGTTGAAGGCGTCCGGACAGGCGGTGACCCAGCGCCGGTCGCGTCGGTCTTTGCAAAATCGCAGCCTGCATGGTCATGCGGCGGTGCTGATCCCTGCCTGGCAGGAATCTGCGGTGATCGGGGCAACCATCCGCCATATGTTCGATAGCTGGCCGCAGCCGAACCTGCGCCTGTATGTGGGGTGTTATCGCAATGATCCGGCGACGCTGGCGGCTGCGACCGCGGCGGCGCAAGGCGATGTGCGCCTGCGGCTGGTGATCCACGATCGTGATGGCCCCAGCACCAAAGCCGATTGTCTCAACCGCCTTTACGCCGCACTTGTGGTTGACGAAGCCCGCGCCGGACACCGCTTTGCCAGCGTGGTGTTCCACGATGCCGAGGACATGGTCGATCCAGCCGCGCTTGGCCTGCTCGATGAAACCATCGCCGCCGGAGCCGATTTTGTGCAACTGCCGGTCGAACCGCTGGTGCAGCAGCGCGGCGGCTGGATCGCGCGGCACATCGGCAGCCATTATTGTGAGGAATTCGCCGAAGCGCATGGCAAGGCGATGGTCGTGCGCGATGCGCTTTCCGCCAGCCTGCCGGGCGCAGGCGTGGGCTGCGCGGCATCGCGCGGGGCGCTTGATGAACTCGCCGAACGCCGCGCTGCCGATGGCTTTGGGGGAATGCCCTTCGCCAGCGATTCGCTGACCGAGGATTACGAACTTGGCCTTGCGATCGGGGCTGCGGGCGGGCGGTGCCGGTTCGTGCGGGTGCGCGGTGATGATGGCATGCTGGTCGCCACCCGCGCGTTTTTCCCCGACCGGTTTGAAAGCGTGGTGCGCCAGAAATGCCGCTGGGTGCTGGGCATTGCCTTGCAAGGCTGGGACCGGGTCGGATGGTCGGGCGGCATGATCGAACGCTGGATGCGCGCGCGTGACCGGCGCGGGCCGCTCACCGCGCTGGTGCTGCTGGCAGGCTATGCGCTGGTGGTGCTGACCGGCCTGATGGGGATAGCGATTGCCGCTGGACTGACCCGGCCGGTGCCGCTCACCCCGCTGCTCGAAGCACTGCTGATCGCCAACGTGGCGGCATTTGTGTGGCGCGTGGGGATGAGATTTGCCTTCACCGCGCGCGAATATGGCTGGCGTGAAGGGGCGCTGGCAATCCTGCGCCTGCCGCTCGCCAATGTCATCGCCATCATCGCCGGACGGCGCGCGGTGTTAGCCTATGCCGCCACTCTGGGCGGGCGCACGGCCGTGTGGGACAAGACCGAACACGAAGTGCACCCTGTGCAATTGGGCCTTGCTGGAAACGCGCGATGAGGGCGGGGCTGCCTGCGAGCGTGAGACCGCGCGGCGGGCCACTGCTGATGCTCGCGCTGATGCTTACCGCATGGACGGGTGCGCGGGCGTTGTGGTGGGAAAACCCGTTTGTCGCGATTGGCGATGCGCTTGTCTTGCCGGATGGGTTTGCGCCCCCTGCCGGGCCCATCTTTGCGCAGACGGCGGCGGCGCAGCCTGCGCCGTCCGCGCCTGCGCTGCCCGGAGAGGCGTCAAGCAGGGGCGGGACAAGCTTTGCTGACGGCGCGTTGACCACACAGATCGATCCGCAGCTTGCCGCCGGGCACGCCTATTTGTGGCAAGCGGGCATGGGTGAGCCTGCTTCACAAGCTGCGAGCGAGCCTGGGGGAGGTGTCAGCGGCGCATTGGCGGCCGCGATGGCCTCTGCGTCCGATTATGCGCCCTTCCTCCCTGCGCCAGCCCCTCTTTCAGACTCCGCCGGACGCTGGTCTTTGGATGCATGGACGTTCTGGCGGCAAGGATCAGATGCCGCGCCGATTTCGCAAGGGCGGGTGCCGATCTACGGCGCGAGCCAGGTGGGAACGGTGCTGCAATACCGGCTGGCATCCAATGCGCGGCGCGATCCCCGGATATATGCCCGCGCCTACCGTGCGATGGTGCGGCGCGGAGAAAACGAAGTGGCGCTGGGCGTGTCGGCACGTCCGCTTGCCCGGGTGCCGCTGCGGGTCGCGGGCGAGGTGCGCTATACCGACGCCGCCTTTGCCAATGAACTGCGCCCATCCGCCTATGCGGTCACCGAATTCGCGCCGGTTACGCTGCCGTTTGGCACGCGGCTGGAAGCCTATGGGCAGGCAGGCTGGGTCGGCGGCGCGTCGTCCACCGCCTTTGCCGATGGGCAGATGAACCTGTCGCGCGAAGTCCGCGCGGTTGCCGGTGCCACGAACAATGGCGTGCGTCTCAGCGTAGGGGCTGGTGCATGGGGCGGGGCGCAAAGTGATGCACAGCGGCTTGACGTCGGGCCGACCTTGCGGATCGATTTGACCGTAGGCCAAGTGCCTGCGCGCCTGTCGATTGATTGGCGTGAACGGGTCGCCGGGCAAGCCAGCCCCGATTCCGGACTGGCCGCGACGCTGTCGACAAGTTTCTGATTTATGCGGTTCATGGTCGCAAACCAATGACCGCCCACAAATAACCCGCCCGACCCGGCTTTCATCGGCTGGCGTGCTGGTCTAATCGAAATCCATGGATGTCTACCTGCCCATCGCGAATCTGTCGGTCAACGGCCTCTACATCGTGCTGCTTGGCGGGCTGACGGGCATTTTATCGGGCCTGTTCGGCGTGGGCGGCGGGTTTTTGACGACGCCGCTGCTGATTTTCTACGGGATACCGCCAACGGTCGCCGCGGCCTCGGCGGCCACGCAGGTGACCGGCGCCAGCGTTTCGGGCGTGCTCGCCCATTCGCGCCGCAAGGGCGTTGATTACCGCATGGGCGCAGTAATGGTCGGCGGCGGGATCATCGGGGCGTTGATCGGTGCGGGGCTGTTTCGGGTGTTGCAATCGCTCGGCCAGATCGATGTCGTGATCAGCATCCTCTACGTCCTGATGCTGGGTTCGATCGGGATGCTGATGATGCGCGAAGCGGTGACTGCGCTGCGGCCCGGACTGCTGGGCAACGGCGGCGCGGCGGTGAAAAAACGCCGCCATCACCCACTGGTGGCGAGCCTGCCCTATCGCTGGCGGTTCTATGCCTCGGGCCTGTATATTTCGCCCTTGGCGCCTGCGATATTGGGAATGCTGGTGGGCATCCTGACGATGCTGATGGGGGTTGGCGGCGGGTTTCTGCTGGTGCCGGCGATGCTGTATATTCTGGGGATGAGCGGCAATGTCGTGGTCGGCACATCGCTGTTCCAGATCCTGTTCGTGACCATGGTGACAACCATGACCCATGCGCTGACCACCAAGGCG
>JAHJSJ010000154.1 GCA_018830415.1 Alphaproteobacteria bacterium
GGGGGCTATATCGCCAATGAATTTGCCGGAATCTTCAACGCATTCGGCAGCAAGGTGACGATCGCCAACCGTTCGGACACGATTTTGCGCGGCTATGATGAAAGCGTGCGCGACCGCTTGCTGCAAATCTCGCTGACCAAGGGGATCGAATTCTGTTTCCACACAGAATTCGAATCTGTCGAAAAACAGGATGATGGTAGCCTGCTGGTCAAGCTGACCGGGCAGGATGCGCGGGTGTTTGATGCCGTGATGGTGGCGACGGGCCGCGTTCCCAACATTGATGGGTTGGGGCTGGAAACCATCGGCGTTGCCACCGGGCGCAACGGGGAAATCGTGGTCGATGGCTTCAGCCGCACCAATGTTGATTATGTCTATGCCGTGGGCGACGTGACGGACCGCGTGCAGCTCACCCCGGTCGCCATCCGCGAAGGGCAGGCGTTTGCGGATTCGGTGTTCGGCGGGGTTGAACCTTACGCGGTCGATCATTCCTGCGTGCCCAGCGCGGTGTTCAGCCATCCGCCGATCGCTGCGGTCGGCATGACCGAAGGTGAAGCGCGCGACACTCTTGGCACGATCAAGGTCTATCATGCCGATTTCCGTCCGATGAAAAACGTGTTGGCGGGGCGCAACGAACGCAGCCTTTACAAGATGATCGTCGATGCCGCGAATGACCGGATCGTCGGGCTGCACATGATCGGCCCCGAAGCGCCAGAGATCATGCAGGCGGCTGCGGTGGCGGTAAAGGCGGGTCTGACCAAGGCTGATTTCGATGCGACCGTTGCTATCCACCCGACGATGGCGGAAGAACTGGTGCTGTTTAAGTGAAACACCATTCGTCCTGAGCTTGTCGAAGGACTGCACTTGTTCTCCCGCCAAGGCCCGAGAAAAGACAATGCTTCGACAGGCTCAGCACGAACGGGAATTGGGTTATGTTTTCAGGCCCCCAACCGCGCCGGGTCGAACAATTCCGCCGCAAGACCCGCCGCCGCGCAATCTTCGGGGAACGGCAGGCCGAGCGCCGCCGCCTCCGCAATCCGTGACAGCGCGGGCGCGGTCTGGAAGCCGAAGCCGCCCTGACCGGCACACCACACAAACCCCGGCGCGCCCGCTGCGTGGCCGATCACCGGCAATTCGTCGGGTGAAAAGCTGCGCAGGCCCGCCCAGCTATGGCTGATGCGCCTGATTGCAAGCGTGGTAGCCTGCTCCACCCGGTCAGCCGCGATGGCGATATCCAGTTCTTCGCTCGCCGCATCGCACGGTTCTGACGGGGTCTGATCCATCGAGGAAGCGAGCAACTGCCCCCGGCCTTCGGGCAGCAGATAGAAGCCTTCGCCGACAGTCTTGGTAAAGGGCCACGCGCGCACGTCCTCGCCTTCGGGTGCGGCAAAGGAGATCACCGTGCGGCGGCGCGGCTCGATGCCGATGGGGGTGACGCCTGCCATCCGCGCGATCTCATCCGCCCATGCGCCCGCCGCGTTGATCAGCAGCGGCGCGGTGAAGGCTCCCGCTGACGTTGCCACCCGCCAGCCACCGCCTTCGCGCGTGATCGCGCTGACCCGTGCGCCGCATACCAGATCGCCACCGTGGGCGCGCAGATCGGCCACGTGCGCATGCAACATGGCGTTGGTGTCCAGCTTCAGAGAACCGCGGTCGAGCAGCGCGGCGGCGCAGGCTTCGGGCTTCAGCACCGGCACCAGCGCGCGCGCCTCATCCGGCGTGATTTGCGCATAGTCACTGCCGAATTGCCGATGAACATCCTCCAGCGCATCGAGCGCCGCCGCTTGCTCTGCCGAAGCAATATGCAGCGCCGGATGCCGCGCAGCGTGGGCCGCCAGATCGGGCAGGCTAAGCGCGGTCAGCGTCCGTACGATCCGCTCGCCCAAACCGTAATGCGCAAAGGCGACGCTGCGGCCCGAGGCGTGGTATCCAGGTGCGCTTTCGCCTTCTAGCACCACCACGCGCCCATGCCGCGCCAGCCGCGCAGCCAGCGATAGCCCCGCAATCCCGCCACCGATCACCACCATGTCCGCCTGTTGCATCAGTGCCCTTGCTCTTACCGCTATTTTTGCCACGTTGACGCTGGGCGAACGCTAAGGCAACGCGTTTGGCAACAAGAACCACCAGAGGGGATGCCGAGTGTCCGCCAACATCGCCGAAATGGAACGCCGCCGCGAAGCTGCCCGGATGGGCGGCGGGCCAAAGCGGATCGAAGCCCAGCACGCCAAGGGCAAACTGACCGCGCGCGAACGGCTCGACGTGCTGCTCGACGAAGGCTCGTTTGAGGAACTTGACGCCTACGTCGAACACGACTGCATCGATTTCGGCATGGAAACCCAGCGCATTCCGGGTGACGGTGTGGTGACGGGCAGCGGCACCATCAACGGGCGGCTGGTTTACGTGTTCAGCCAGGATTTCACCGTGTTCGGCGGCAGCCTGTCGAAACGCCATGCCGAGAAAATCTGCAAGGTGATGGACACCGCGATGAAAGTCGGTGCGCCCGTCATCGGCCTCAACGATTCGGGCGGGGCGCGGATTCAGGAGGGCGTGGCGAGCCTTGGCGGCTATGCCGAGGTGTTCCAGAGGAATGTGCTAGCGTCCGGCGTGATCCCACAGATCAGCCTCATCATGGGGCCGTGCGCGGGCGGGGCGGTCTATTCGCCTGCGATGACCGACTTCATCTTCATGGTGAAGGACAGCTCCTACATGTTCGTCACCGGGCCGGATGTGGTGAAAACCGTCACCAACGAGGTCGTGACGCAGGAGGAATTGGGCGGGGCGATCACCCACACCACCAAAACCAGCGTTGCCGACCTGGCATACGAAAACGATATCGAGGCGCTGCTGGCGACCCGGCGATTCTTTGATTTCCTCCCCCTGTCGAACCGCGATGAAGCCCCGCTGCGCCCCACCGGCGATGCATGGGACCGCGCCGAGCCGAGCCTCGACACGCTGATCCCCGACAATGCCAACCAGCCCTATGATATGCACGAAGTCATCGCCAAGGTGCTGGACGAGGGCGATTTCTTCGAGATTCAGCCGGCCCACGCGGGCAATATCCTGTGCGGTTTCGGCCGGGTCGAGGGCCGCACCGTCGGCGTGGTGGCGAACCAGCCGATGGTGCTGGCGGGCTGCCTCGA
>JAHJSJ010000155.1 GCA_018830415.1 Alphaproteobacteria bacterium
CAGCCGTGCGATTGGCGCCGGGTCTTCGACAACCGCACCGGGCGCGCGGGTATCGCCCTGGCCTGCAACCAGCAAGACAAGATCGAAAGGGTCGGCGGCATCCTCCTCGGCCAGAGCAGCAAGCGCGGCGTCGAGATCGGCCAGGTCGAGCGCGCGGATCACCGCGTCAGCGCCCTGCGCACGGCACGCGGCGGCAACCTGATTCAGGCGCTCATCATTGCGGCCCCATAGCGACAGGCGCACGCCGGGCTGCGCGAGCCGCAGGGCCAGTGCGCGACCAAGGTTGCCCGATGCTCCGCTGATAAGAATACGTACAAGCACTGGGGGCTGGGAACCGTTCTTCGTTAGTATGATTGAGCAGTCAGGCGGTCAGTCGCCGTTCAGATCGCACCCTTAATAAGGTCTGCGCGGCGGGGAAATTTCTCATGGTTTCTTTAGAAAAGTTGCTGCGGGTGTCAAACCGGCGCAAACATATGTTGTTGCGCCGAAATGCGCTTGACACGCTCGGTGTCGGCGACATGGGTGCGGGCATGTCGGGGGTGTCGCACTCTCCTCACAGCCGGATAACGCTCTTTCGCAATTCGCGATTGGAGCGGTTGACCATTATTTCGTTCACGGCATTCGCGGTGCTGTGGGCGCTGCTGCTGCCTGCCATCATGCTGGCCGGGTTGGTGTGGGGCCCGACGCGGTGGGCGCTGGCGCTGGTTGCCCTTGGATTGGTGATTTGGTCGCTGGCGGAATATTTGCTGCACCGATACGTTTTCCATTTTGAGGCGCGCTCTCCCATGCTGCGGCGCGCGGTGTTCATCATCCACGGCAATCACCACGCCAATTCGAACGATCCTCTGCGCAATCTGATGCCGCCGATCATCAGCATCCCGGTGGGGGGGCTGGTCTGGGCGATTTCGTGGTGGGCCGCCGGGCCAGCGGGAACATGGATTCTGCTCGGTTTCATGTCGGGCTATGTGGCTTATGATGTGGTTCACTACGCCTGCCACCAGTTCCCGATGAAGGGGCGGCTGGGGCGGATGCTCAAAACCCATCACATGCGCCACCACCATCTGCGTGTGCGCGGCAATTATGCCATCACCGGGATGATCTGGGACCGCGCCTTCGCGACCCGTATTTCATCGGTCGGGGATGATTGAGCGGCCATGACCTGCAACGCCATCAACCAGAACGGACATGGTTTCGACCACTGGTGGGCGGGGCTTGGCCTGCCGCGCCTCGGCCGTGCCATAACCCCACGCCGCCAGCGCGACCGGCAGTCTGGCCGCGCGCGCGGTGGCCACGTCGATGGCGGAATCCCCGAAATAGAGTGTGTTTGTGACCGTACCGCCCACGCCCTCCAGCGCCAGCAACGCGGCGTCGGGAGCAGGCTTGCGCGCACGGCCCGGCGCACTGCCGACGATAGCGGCGAAATGTTGCGCCAGCCCGAGCGCGGCGAGAATCTTCTCGCACAGGAATTGCGGCTTGTTCGAACAAATGCCGAGGCCGATGCCGCTTGTCTCCAGCGCCGCGAGCGCCGCGCGCACACCGGGGAAGGGCAGATCCTGCGGCACCGCAATGTCCCGGTGGAGTGCGCGAAATTCCTCGATTTCAGCAGCAGGGTTGGCCGAAAATTCGCCCATCACCGCCGCGATCATGGCTTCGCCGCCCACGGCGTCCATCTGACGGATCAGCGCGCGGTCGGCGCGCGCACCAACTCCGCGTTCGTCCAGCATCCGGTCGATGATCGCGCCGGTCAGCCGCGCGCTGTCGATCAGCGTGCCATCAAGATCGAAGATGATGTGCTGGAAATTCATAAATCGACTACCCTTAAAGCGCCGCTCCCGATCGCCACGAGCAGCCTGACACATGATGGAGGGGCAATTGCAACTGGTATCTCTTGATCCGCGTGCGCAAGCGCACGATGAAGCGATGACACCTGACTTGGCGGCCACCGCCATCGCCACCGGGCGCGATGTGATCCGCATGGAGGCCAACGCGCTTCAACTGCTGAGCGATCAGCTCGGCAGCGAATTTGCGCAGGCGGTGGAGATGATTCTCGCCTGCCGCCAGCGCGTGATTATCTCGGGCATTGGCAAGTCGGGCCATGTCGCGCGCAAGATCGCCGCGACGCTCGCCGCGACCGGTACGCCTGCGCTGTTCATCCACGCGGCAGAGGCGTCGCATGGCGATGTCGGGATGGTCAGCCGCGGCGACGTGCTGATCGTATTTTCGAACAGCGGCGCTACGGTCGAGGTGCAGCCCTTGTGCATCTACGCCAGGAAAATCGGTTGCCGGGTAATTGGCGTGTCGCGCAACCGCAATTCGCTGCTGATGCGCACGGTCGATCTCGGCCTGATATTGCCCGAAGTCGAAGAGGCCTGCACTTCTAGCCTTGCGCCGACCACGTCGTCGACGATGATGCTCGCGCTCGGCGATGCTTTGGCTGTGGCGGTGATGCGGGCGCGGGGGCTGTCAGGGCTCGATATCCGCGCGCTGCATCCCGGCGGCGAAATCGGTTTGCATTTGCGCGGTGTCGAAGATGTGATGCACTCAGGTGACCGGCTGCCGCTCGTGTCGCTTGACACCCCCATGCCCGAAGTGCTCGTCACCATGACTGAAAAGCGGCTAGGGATCGCGGGCGTTGTCAACGCGGCGGGCGAACTGGTCGGGATCATCACCGATGGTGATCTGCGGCGCCACGCGCGCAACCTTGTGTTCGGCACCGCGGCCGAGGTGATGACCAAGGCCCCGCGCACGATCATGCGCACCGCGCTGGTGCAGGAGGCGCTCGAACTGATGAACACCCACCGCATCACCGTGCTGTTTGTGGTGGACGAGGGCCAGCCGCGGATCCCGCTTGGCGCGGTGCAGATTTACGATATTGCGGCCCCCCCGGCGCCTATGACCGCGCCCTGAGCGGCCATGGCCAGCATCACGATCATCATCCCCGCCCGGCTCGCTTCGAGCCGTTTTCCAGCCAAGCCGCTTGCTTCCTTGATCGGCCCGGATGGAATCGCCCGGCCCGCGATCTGCTATACTTGGCAGGCCGGGCTTGCCGCTGCGCGGGCGCTGGGGCCGGGCGTGCGCTGCGTGATCGCCACTGACGATGATCAGATTGCCGATGTCGCCCGCGCTCAGGGTATGCAGGTGGTGATGACCCCTGTTGCCTGCGCCAATGGCACCGAGCGCTGCGCCACCGCGCTGTCAGCGCTGGGCGATCAGCCGGATATCGTAATCAATCTGCAAGGCGATGCTCCGCTAACCCCGGCGGCATTGGTGGTGGCGGTCGCTGCGCTGCTCGATCGCGATCCGGCATTGGCGATGGCCACCGCTGCTGTCCCGGCCAGCCCTGCCGTGCTGGCCCACCTTCAGTCTGATGCGGCGGCGGGCCGGGTCGGGGGAACGACGGTGGTGTGCAACAGCGCCGGGCGCGCGCTGTATTTTTCGAAATCGGTCATTCCCCACGTTGCGCCGGGCACCACCCCGCGCGAAAGCGTGCTGCTGCATCTGGGCCTTTATGCCTATCGCCCCTCCGCGCTGGCCGCCTATGCCGCGCAGGCGCCAGCGCCGCTTGAACTGCAAGAGGGGTTGGAGCAGTTGCGGTTCCTTGATGCAGGCTTGCCGGTAGGGGTCGCGGTGTGCGCAGCGCCGGGGTGGGAAATGATTGAGCTTAACAACCCCACCGATGTTCCGCTGATCGAGGCCGAGCTGGCCCGCCGCGCTGCGATGGAGCCTTTCTGATGTTACCCCAATTTCACCGCGCGCCCGGCGCGCCGCCCTTTCTTATTGCCGGCCCTTGCGTGATCGAAAGCGAGGCACTGTGCCTGTTGATCGCAGAGCGCTTGCAGGCGATTGGTGCAGAACTGGGGATTCCGGTCATTTTCAAGGCCAGCTTTGACAAGGCCAACCGCACATCGGTGAACGGCTTTCGCGGCCATGGGCTTGAAGAAGGGTTGCGGGTGCTCGAAAAAGTCCGGCAGGAAACCGGGCTGCCGGTGCTGACCGATGTTCACCTGCCCGATCAAATCGCCGCCGTTGCCGACGTGGTGGATATGATCCAGACCCCGGCCTTTCTTGCGCGGCAAACCGATCTGATCATGGCTGCTGCGGCAAGCGGCTGCCCGGTCAACATCAAGAAAGCCCAGTTCATGGCGCCTGCCGATATGGCAGCGGTGCTGGGCAAGGCACGCACTGCGGCCAAGGGTGCGGGTATCGCCGATCCGCAGATAATGCTGTGCGAACGCGGGTCCAGCTTTGGCTACAACAATCTCGTGGTTGACATGCGCGGGTTGGTGATCATGCGCGACATGGGCGCTCCGGTGGTGTTCGATGCGACCCACAGCGTCCAATTGCCCGGCGGCGGTGGTGATCGCTCGCTAGGCCAGCGCCAGTTTGTCGAACCGCTTGCCTGCGCGGCGATGGCGGTCGGGGTTGATGGCCTGTTCATGGAAACCCACCCCGATCCAGACAGCGCGCTGTCCGATGGGCCTAATATGGTTCCGCTGGACGCGCTGGCCGGATTGTTGCGCAAGATCGCTGCCATCGCCGCGCTGGGCTGAGATGGAGCCTGTGCCAATCCTCGCCATCCCGCCGTTCCCCGGCGCGCGCGCACCGCGTTTCGCCACGCCCGGCGGTGAGGGGATTGGCGATCCGGCAGATCTGCTGGCCGCGCTGGCAAGCCACCGCGTAGGGGGCTGTTACTGGGGCGTTCAGGCATCCTTTCCGCCGCGCGACTTCGTGCTGGATGGCACACCAGACCC
>JAHJSJ010000156.1 GCA_018830415.1 Alphaproteobacteria bacterium
GAGATGGGGCTTCACGCTGGACCGCCAGCTCTGACTCTGCTCGCCGAAATTGATGTGGTTGTAGAGAATCTGGGCTTTCTCGTCGAATGTGAGATCGCCCACGTCGACCACGGCGCTTCCATCGGTGAATCGCGCGAGATTGCGCTGGCCGAGCCGCCTCCGCGCTCCTTCATAGATGTGCTTGCGCGACGTCAGCAGGAACCGATTGCCGTGATTGATCGCCGCACGCAATTTGGAGAAGGCAGAGGCCCAGTCTTGGACATAATCGTCGCGCAACACGTTCGAACCAAAGGCGTCGTCGATCCAGAAGAACCGTCCGGGGTCGTTTGGATTCCATCCCGCTTCGAAATCCCGCGGGCTCGTGAGAGCAAGGACAGTGTTATCTCGGTTTTCCGATGCGATCGTCGAAACGATGGCGCCGATCGCCGATTTGCCGCTCGACGGATTGCCGAGCAGAAGCACAACACCATATTCCGAGATCGCGTTAACGGCGTTGCGATGGGCCTTGGTCGGAACGTAAGTCCGCAGCTTCGGAATCCAGCTGTCGAGGAGCGCCCGGCTCTGTTCGCTGAGCCGCTCGTCGACAATCGACGTCAAATCGCCAAGACCATAGACCTGTGGCACGAGCGCGCGAAGGCGGGCGCTGCTCCTGATGACTCGAACAATATATTGCCGGCCCAAAATATGCGGTTTGCGCACGCCAAGCGCGCGCAATCGCGCGCGCATCGCGGCGGCGACCGGTGCATCAACGCTCATGTTGGTCATGAAGGCGTAAGTGTCAGCCAGCCCCGCCTTGACCAGTTCCTCGACGTTTTCGATCTCTCCCGATAGGTCGCTCGCCCTCAACGCCTTGCCCGCCTCCGAGGTGTGCTTGCACTGAATTGTGCCAATGGAGGGAGCGTTCGATCCCGACGGTATGAGGAACACTGCGTCTTGCCCACCATCCTGCGCTTCCCGGAAAATCTCTACCGGGCGACCGAGCACGACTTCGCATACCTGCGAGCAAAGATCCTGGAATGCACGCCAACCGATTGTATGAAGAGCTAGGTCGCTCCACGGACCGTGCGCGCGGCGCTCTCGGACTGGCACAATCTCGCTCAAGCCGTTTTCGACTTTCACGCGACAAGGACCGGCGCTTGCGCCTGCGGCGGGTCAGGCAGGTCCTCGTCGCGGAAAAAGCGCCAAATTGAGCGAACCACGTTCTTCAACATGTCGCTCTCGCGACCGTGTTCTTTTGCGCGCAGCAATGTCTGATAAACGACCTCGGGAATTTTCTGGGTGTCATTGCTTGGATGCACTCCGAAGGGCTCGCAAGCAGCAGCAAGGCACGCGGCGTGAATGTCCGCTGTGATATCCTCCTTGAGACGATGTTCCAGCGTTTTGCCGAAATGCGCATAGCAATCGCTCACTTGGTCACCGGTTGGGGCCGCATTGATCACTTGGTCCGGCTTGGCGAGCTTGCTCAACGCAAGATCAGTTGCCGGCGAGCGCTTGCCTTCGGGCAGATGTTGATCGCAATCCCAGAGCAGGAATGTCGGGATGCCCAATTCGCGAAAAATGACATAGGGACGGTCGAGGTTTGCCTTGCCCTCGGCCGAAAGGATGGCGATCCCGGCCGCCTCGAAATTGACGCCCAGCATCCGCGCAGTCGCCATGAGCGCGGCTTTGTCGCTGCGTCCCTCAACCAGAATGATGCCATTTGCGAAGAACCCCTCGGCCAATTCGGCTCCAAGGATATGGAGCCGCGGCATCAAGGTCTTTGCGCTGAATGAGCCGGCTGGCTTATCCCAGCCGCATTCGAGCTTCTGTGCGACAACATCGAGATCAAGGGCTTGCAAGCTGCACTGCTTGAACGCGCTGTCGGCGCAGGCCGAGCGGCGGGCGAGCCGAATCTCGTCGGCCTTGCCCATCGAAATGAACATGGGCGAGTGCGAGCCGAAGAGGACTTGGGTATGCCCTTGAACGCCCGGAAGCGTGCCGCTGCTCAGCCCGCGCAGCACCTCAGCGAAATGCCGCTGCTTGGTCGGATGTTGGTAGAGCTCGGGCTCCTCGATCGCGAGGATCAATGTTGGAGCTTCGGCAACCACCACGGGAACGTCGCCACCCGCATCCCCGGCACCTGGATCGCCAGCTTCGGGGACTGCTGCGCGCGCCAGATGTTGGAGCAACGTGAAAATGAAGGCGCGTTGCAGACCGTGACCTTGCCGGTCGACCGGCCCCCCGAAGCCGTCGTCCTTTAGAAACACGTCTGCCATTGGCAACGGGACCGGCATCTCTCCGATCTCCCGCCAGTTCAGGGCGACTTCCGCATCTTGGTACAGGCCGCGCAGGTCGGTCGTGAGTGTCCCTGCTAAAGTGCCAAGCTCGGGCATATTTTCCGCCGATACCAACGCTTGATAGGCCTCAGTCATCTGCGCTTTGAAGGCTTGGACGTCGGGCCGCTGCAAGATCTGGCTACGCACAAGCAATTCGAGTAGCTTACCGATAACGCTCGTCTTTCCGTCGGCCGCATCGACCGAGGCCTCGCGCACAGCTGGGATAAATACGAAGCTCGTATGCCTCTGGAGCTTGCCGCGGCTGTTGTTCTGAAAGCCGAAAAACTGCCCATCATCGGGCAAGAGAACCAGTTGCGCGGGATGGGCTGCCTCCCAATCCAGCAACGCTTGGTCAACCGCAGCTGCGCTGCCGGCGTTAGGCAGAGCGGCGTAGAGTGGATTGTTTTCGCGTAGAGCACTGTAAGCTGAGCGTTTTGCCGTCGCGGAGGATTGCGATCGGATCGCGACGAAGTCGGGGACTTGAGGAACGACTCCGTGATAGCGACCGCTTGAGGCGCCACTATCGAAGATACGGGCAACGACCAGTTTGCCGTCGCGAACGCGGTCCTCGAACGACGCCGCTTCCTGATCGCTAAGCTGATGAAAGGTGAGTTCTATCTCAATCGGCTGCCCCTGATCGCGCCCGAAAAAGTCGTCAGCGTCGCAGTTCTTTGAAGTCGAGTAAAATTTCTCGATGGCTTTCAGTATCGATGACTTGCCTGCGCCATTGCCGCCGATGAATGCCGTATGTGCGCCGAAGCAAATTTCGATGTCTCGAAGCGATCTAAAGTTTTTGATTCGCGCACGCTCGAGCTGCATTGGTTCCCTCGCTGCCCATACTTCTCGAGTTTGATCAATTCGAATGCAAGGGCAATTAGCCTAGTTGGCAACGAATCCGTGCAGGGCTCGGTTCGGTGCCTTTTAGGCGAGATAAGGTGAGCACCCTACTACTCAACCGAGTTATGTCCCATGAGCGACAAAGACAGGCCACTACATCCCACTAGAAATGTGGGGCCAAATGTGGTTTCGGATTTCCAAGAAAGTCAATTTATCTCATGAAAACAAGATGATAAATTACTTGATTGGTAGCGGAGGAGGGACCGCGCTGATCAAGGTGCGCCCTCAATGACTGGCCTCACTCAGCGAAACAAGCGACAACTACAAATGGGACCACAAGTGGGACCAATTCGAAGCCATCTCAGATAATCTTGATGATTCAGTATTTTATATAGATATCTGGCGGGCCGCGACCGATGAAGATGATCACTACGAGTACGCTATTGCACTACGATAGAGTTACCCTTCAACGGCGACCTCACGTGGATGCGAGGTAAATCCGGCGGAACCTTGGAACCGGACTGCTGGCTTGACCACAAATTTGCCAGAATAAGAAAATTCTCAAGCCCACTCCGAACGCGTCTTTTTAATCAATTGGAAGTTGCAGGTTCTCCGCTGCCGCCATGGCACTTCTGCAATCGCACTTAGTAAAAACCGATCAAGTCGCCTTCAATAACGACGTCATCCTAGCGGCAATCTCGCGCTCGCCCATGATCACATGATCAGCGCCAAGCCTCTCTAGGTATGCTACATCGTCATCCGAATGCGCGCGGGCAATGATCTGGATCGAAGGCTTGAGCGCACGGGCGTTCTGAGCAATTGCTCCAGCCTCGAAGCCGCCAGGAATTGCGAGGAGCAGCCGGGACGCCCGTCCGATTTCGGCTCGCTCCAGCACCGCCGGATCGGCGGCATTACCCTCAATAAAGGTGAGGTTGCCGGACCCATCTCGTTGGGTCTGCCCAGACTGGGCTTCGATCACCACAAGCTTGTCGGAACCTTTGTGCGCCGCTGCCACAAGACGACCCACGCGCCCGAACCCTACGAGAATTGTGTGCCCCTCAGCAGGCGCAGGCGGTGTCGGCGAAGGTGCTGCGGGTGCTGACGTCGGAAAAGCGCTGCGCTTCGGCGCACGCCCAACCGCCAGCGAGAAGATGAAAGGATTGGCCAGGATCGAAAGGATCGCCCCTGCAAGAATGAGATCGCGCGCTTCAGGAGGTAGGATGCCAAGGCCGGTGCCGAGCCCTGCGAGAATGAACGAAAATTCGCCGATCTGGGCAAGGCTGGCGGACACAGTGAGCGCAGTTTCATTAGGGTGTTCGAATGCCCTGACGATCAGATAGGCGATGAGCGATTTGCCGAAGATGATGATCGCAACGGTTGCGACCAGCGGCCAAGGCTGCTCGACCACTACAGCGGGATCGAACAGCATTCCGACTGATACGAAGAACAGCACAGCAAATGCGTCGCGAAGCGGCAGTGTTTCTTCGGCGGCGCGGCGGCTGAGCTGAGATTCGCCCAGGATCATACCGGCAAAGAATGCGCCGAGGGCAAAGGACACATCGAACAGGGCCGCCGCACCGAAGGCGACCCCAAGAGCAATCGACAACACGGCGAGGCGGAACAGCTCGCGCGAGCCGGTGTGCGCTACCCAGTGCAGACCGGCAGGGATCACACGCTTCCCCACGATCAGCATCAGCGCAATGAAGCCTGCGACCTTCATCATTGTAACGAGCAGCAGGCCGAGCACCGCTCCACGATCTGCCACAGTCCCATTCACCAGATCGGCGATCACCGGCAGCATGACCAGTGCAAGCACCATCGCCAGATCCTCGACGATCAACCAGCCCACCGCGATCTTGCCGCGCTCAGTGTTGACCGCGTCGCGTGCCTGTAGCGCTCGCAACAGGACCACGGTGCTTGCCACGGACAGGGCCAGACCGAAGACCAGCCCGGCCACCACCGACCATCCAAGAAGCAGGGCAAGACCGAGACCCAAAGCGGTTGCCCCAGCGATTTGCGCAAGAGCTCCGGGAACGGCAATGCGCCTTACCGACAGCAGGTCTTTCAGGGAGAAGTGTAAGCCAACGCCAAACATCAGGAGGATCACCCCGATCTCGGCAAGTTCGATCGCCAGTTCTGCATCGGCAACAAAGCCGGGTGTGAAGGGGCCAATGATGACACCTGCAAACAGGTAGCCCGCCACAGGTGACACGCGGAGTCGGTGCGCCAGCGCGCCCATGACGAAGGCAACCACCAGAGCGGCAACAATCGTGGCAATCAGCGGGGTATGATGCGGCATTAGCTGAATAGATGCGAGCATGGCGCAGGTGTCAAGCTCGCGCTTGGCAGATCAGACCTTTGCGACAACTGACCTTTCGGCTTCACGCACCGCCACCCGCTCGTCATGCTCGCCGATCCGGAGCTTCCGCGCCGCCCAGTTGATAGTCGGTCCCTGTATCACGCTCGACAGCAGCACCACGAAGAACACGATATTGAAGATGGCGAAAGCGCCTTCCACCCCGGCAACGATCGGGAAAGTCGCCAGCACGATCGGCACCGCGCCGCGCAGGCCTGCCCAGGATACAAACAGCTTGGAACGCCATCCGAACTGCCGAAACGGGGCGAGGCACAGAAAGACGCTGATCGGACGGGCGACGAACATGAGGATTGCCGTAATCACAATGCCGGGGCCGATCGCCGGGCCAAGCTCCGATGGCGTCACCAGCAGGCCCAATGTAAGGAACATCGCCACTTGTGCCAGCCAAGCCATGCCGTCCTGAAAGGTAGAGACCGTGCGCTTGGCGGCGTAGCTGCGATTGCCCGCGACCAGCCCGGCAATATAGGCAGCCAGAAAGCCGTTACCTGCCAGCACATGAGCAGCGCCGAATGCAATCAATGCGGTCGCGATCGAGATTACGAAGGCCAGTCCGCCTTGCCGGTATCCACCGCGCTTGAGCAGCCACGGCATCCCGAAGCCGACTGCGAGACCGACCACCGCGCCCATCGCCATTTGCACCATGAACTCAGGCACCAGAGCCAGCGGGCTGGCGTCAGGCGTAGCGATGAAAAGGAGCACCGCGCCGACGAGGAAAATCGCCATCGGATCATTCGACCCCGATTCAACCTCGATCAGCGCAGGAACGTCGCCGTGAAGGTCGAGGCCAGTCGATCGCAGGATAGCAAACACCGCAGCCGCATCGGTCGAGGCGATGATAGCGCCGAGAAGCGCAGCTTCGAAAAGCGAGGCGTCGATCAGCAGTATCGCTGCGCCCGCTACGATCCCAGCACTCACAAATACACCGATCGTGGCGAGAAGTAGTGCTGGGGCAGCAACCCGCCGAACGTCCGACCAGGCCGTATCCATCCCTCCGGAGAACAGGATAAAGATCAATGACACCGTGCCGACCGACTGGGCAAAAGAGAAATTGCTGAAGGCAATGCCCCCTGGACCATCGATCCCGGCCAGCATCCCGAGCCCAAGAAAGCCGATTAGCGCAGGCAGCCCGAAGCGGCTCGACAGGCTTCCGGCAAGCACAGTCGTGAGCAGCAGAATGCCGACCAGCAGCAGCGCGGATTCCGTGTTTAAGTTCCCCATAAGTGGCGATTATCAACTTTCTTCAGGTTGTCAGCCATGCTTACGGCAGATTGCGAAGAAGCGCAGTGGGTCGAATGCGGTCGATCCGTGTGCTACATCATCGGCATGATACATAAGTTTATCCCTGTTTTAGCTACTCTTGTTCTTTTCTCTGGCTGCGACGCGGGTGGTGAAGCCTGCTCCGGTTTCACCATCACAGGCACTTCGACACAGACGTCCTTCTCGGTCTCCGAGCTGATGGCTCACGCGACCGCCATGGGGATGACGCAACAGGAAGCCGAAACACTGATCTACCTTGAAGGGATCACGCCAAACACCCGGATCGAGCCCGGTGAGACGATTTGTATCGATGGAACGCCGAATCGATAGGGATGGAGCATTGACCCTTGCCCGTGAACTGTTCCGGGACACGCAGCAGCGTGCCCCGGAATAAACTCACTGAGATGACCAGATCAGCAGTGCAAGAGCGACGAACACTCCTCCGATGAGCATCACCATCCAAAACAGATCGGCGCCGTTTAATCTGTCGAGATGATCTTTCTTGAGGCCTTCATATGGGGCCCTCAGGTTAGGATCGCTGGAGATGAGCCCGACGTCGAGCGCTGATGCTTCTTTTTTGAACCAGTGCAGCAGGTCGGCAAGCTCATCATCATCGAGACCTGGATACTTTGCCAGTAGGGCGGTAATTCTGTCACGGCGCTGTTCAAGTGCCGCACCTCTTGTGTTGTCTTCCATGAGGAAATTCCCCGTCAAATTGGACCCTGCGCTTCCTGGTGGAAGCGCCGATTTCAGGCGCAATGTGACGGGGGAGCCCGTGGCTGTGCGGGACGGGTCCGGATCGGTTCCGGAAGGGGCGCGTGTGACCAAAGAAGCGATCTGAAAAGGTCTGGCTTGTCTGTGAACGCAAGAAGGGTGATGTCACCGATGCAATCAAATGGTGGGCCGGCAGGCATCGGTTGCGGGTGCACTGCCTTCTCGACTTGACGCACGCTGCCCAGAACAGCAACGTCGACTGTGGCAGCGTTGAATGCAGAGCCCCGACTTTGCTCAAGCGACTTCGCTGGCGCGGCGGCGTGCATGCTGATCGCACTCAGCAACACAGCCGCAAGCAAACGAACCAAAACACGGGCAGCGCGGTCGAACATCGCGATTGCTTTCAGGAAGTAGCCATCCTTCTGCAAGCGCAATTTTTTTGACGCGACAGGTTTCCAACCCACTTAGGTCATCAAGCGCAAGATCTGTATCACCCGAAAGCTGACATCCCGCATTGGATTAAGCCGTCCGCGTGTTCGCTAAGCGCGCTCGCAATCATGGATGAGAGCGCTTCCTGTGCACGCTGACGGTTCGCATCATCCTTGCTCGACAGGTCACGGCGCAGCCAGTCAGGTGCACGCACGAGTGCAGCGAGAATGCGCTGTGAGAGTTCATCGCTCATTCTCCGGCCTTTGGCGTTGTAGCTGGGTTGGTGCAATCATGGAGCAGCCACGCAGCGCATTCTGCGACAGCGGCGTTGCGGATTGGCTGCACCTTGTAGGCAATGTTCTGGCCCATCGAATACAGCCGCAATGTTATCGGATTGAAGATTCAGTGAAAGCGGCGTCGATAGGTTTTGCGGCCGGTTCAAACGTCCGTAAGTCTCTGATCAGAAGAGAAAAGATGACGGCAAGATAAAGCGAGATTCCTCGCTGCCGGGGCGTTGCCCGTAAGTATCTGTCTGCACATTGTTTTTGGGCGGTCTGCGACCGGTCTGGCGAAGTGGCCGGGTGGCGCTCCTACCGTTTTCTCTTTTGTTATCAATGGAAATAGGGCTGGCGCTTGCTTTGGATAGCTTCGGGCATCCCGCCGTTTGCCGCCGCTGGCAGGCCGTTGCACGCTAGGCTGCTACCCCTAGGTTTTTGCTCTTGCGCACTTGATTCCGACTCCCAATCGTCATGCCATGGCAGGTGATGACGACAACTTTCGTATCCGTCCCGGACGGGTTCGCGACCGTGGCGCAGGCGTGGCACGAGTGGCCCGCCCGCGCCCGGTGCGCCATCGGCCCAAGAGCTTCACGGCGCAGGTCAGTCTGGCGATCCGCCGGGCAGGCGGGAACCCCAATCAGTTGTCCGGGACGCGGAAGGCAAGTGGACGGTGTAACGCCCGAGGCCGAGGCGCGAAGGTTGCTGCGGAACTGAAAGGCCGGAACGGGTGGAGCCGGAACGCGAGCGGGGTGCGCACCCGCGCGCGCCGTGTGGCCGTGAAGGCGCGGATCGTGAAGCTCAATCCGCAGCGTGGCGGCACGCGGGGGCGGCAGTTCGTAAGCAGCAAGGCGGTGAATGCCCATCTGCGCTATCTGGAGCGCGACGGCGTCACCCGTGACGGCGAGAAGGGGCAGGTCTATTCGGCTGACCATGATGTGGCGGATGGTTCTGCCTTTCTCGACCGGGGCCGCGAGGACCGTCACCAGTTCCGCTTCATCGTCTCGGCAGAGGAAGGCGTCGAGCTATCGGACCTTCGTCAGACCACGCGTGATCTCATGGCGCAGATGGAAGCGGACCTTGTCACAAAGCTCGACTGGATTGCAGTCGATCATCATAACACCGGCCATCCGCATACTCATATTCTGGTGCGCGGCATCACTGATGACGGCAAGCGGCTCGACATTGCGGGAGACTACATCGCACACGGCATCCGCGAACGGGCAAGCGAGATCGTCACGCTGGAGCTTGGCCGTCAGACCGAGCAAGAGGTCAGCCGCCAGCTTGAACGCGAAGTGGATGCCGAACGGTTCACCCGGCTCGACCGGATGCTGATTGCAGAGCAAGATGCAGGAAGCGAGTTTGCCGATCTTCGCCCCGACAAGGACATGGCCCTGACCATGCGCCAGAACCGGGCGTTGATGATCGATCGTGCCCGCAAGCTGGAGCGGATGGGGCTGGCAACCGAGCACACGCCTGGTGTCTGGGCCATCTCACCCCGCGCCGAACCAGTGCTGCGCGAACTGGGCACGCGCGGCGACATCATCAAATCGATGCATCAGGCGCTGGACCGCGAGGGGTTGGCGCAGCAGCGGGCAAGTGCTGGATACTCCATCCACCAAGCCCCACCTACCGAACGGATCGTCGGGCGGGTCGTCGCCAAGGCACTGGGCAGCGACGAGCTGGACGAGCGGATGGGGCTTACCATCGATGGAATCGACGGACGTGTTCATTACCTTGAGGTTCCAGCGGCCAAGGTAGAGGATATCCAGCGCGGCAGCATCGTGGCGGTCAATCCGCCACCGAGCATCGCGCGCACGGCAGATCAGAACATCCTGCAGCAAACCGACGCCAATGGCATTTATCGGCCATCGGCCCATCTGGAATCCGTGCGCGAGACCATGCCCCGGATCGATCACGAGCGGCATGTCCAGTCGCACGTCCGCAGGCTTGAAGCCTTGCGCCGCGCTGGGATCGTCGAGCGTCTCGATACTGATCGCTGGAGCATTCCCGCCGACCTGCCCGAACGCGGCCTTGCCTATGACCGTCAGCGGTTTGGGAAAGGCCCGCGTATCGACGAACTGTCCCACCTGCCCCTCGACCGGCAGGTGCGACACGAGGGAGCAACCTGGCTCGACAGGACGATGCTCGAAAGCGGACGCGAGACCACGCCGCATACCGGGTTCGGCGGCGATGTCCGCACGGCCTGGGAAGCGCGCAAGCGTGCGCTTGCCGACATGGGCTACGTCCGTGATCTTGGCGGCGGGAAGTTCCGCGCGCCCAGCGACTTGATCGCACAACTGGAGCAGGCCGAGGTCAACCGGGCGGGTAAGAAGTTTGCCGCCGAACGCGGGCTCAGCTGGCAGCCGACTGGGACTGGCGACCGGGTCTCAGGCAAGCTTGTCGGTCAGGCACAGCTCGCCAGTGGGCGGTTCGCCATGATCGACAATGGTCTCGGGTTCCAGCTCGTGCCGTGGAACGACGCGCTCGGAAAACGTCTGGGTCAGCAGATCAGTGGCATCGCTATGTCCGGCGGAGGCATCGATTGGACGCTCGGGCGGAGCCGCAGTCGGGGGCTGGAGTTGTGAGGCTGGTGCAGTAGGCACGCCAGATTTCGACCCGCCCGGTTCGGGGTTGCTACGGAGTACGTCCAACGCTCGCTGATGAGTTTGTGAAGCTCCGAGTTTTTAGCGTACACGGGCAAAAGCAAGCGCTTTCTCCAAACTGGTCGCACGGCTGCACGCTCGTTTGAATTCGAGGTGTTCAGCCATCAAGCATTTGCTATTGTTCGATGATGACCTTCGATTTCCCTAGTTATTCACCAAACGATCCGATCGCAGATTTACCTCAAGATCCACTTGAGAGAGCGATGGCGCTTCGGAATGGTTTGGTCGCTCTTTGCGAAGGGCGCGACAACATGAATGATGCCGTTTACCGCCTACTTCGCCGCGAGTTCATGAACAATCCTGCGGTCTCGAACCTTGTTCCACAGTTTGTCCGCACGGCCCAAGATGCCGGGGCAATGTGGGCCTACCTCAAAGACTATTCCGGCCAATGGGAGCCGCGACGACAGTTCGTCCGCAACGAATTTGCCCCGCTGATTGATCGATTGGAGCGTGGCGCGGCCCTTGCTGACACTGTAATTTCCGACACACTTACGTCGTTTGACGCTGATGCGATAACCGGGGCTTGGAACAAAGCACTGGCGCGGCGCGAAGCCGATCCGGCGGGCGCGATCACGGCAGCACGCACCTTGCTCGAAAGCGTCTGCAAGCATTTGCTCGAAGACAACGAAGGCAACCCGACATATGGGCCGAACGATGATTTGCCAAAGCTATATCGACAGGTATCGGAATTGCTGAACATAGCGCCGTCTCAGCATTCCGAGGACGCGTTCAAGAGAATCTTAGACAGCGCTGCCAGTATTGTTGAAGGGCTAGGAACGTTGCGAAACCGGGTTGGCGATGCCCATGCATCGGGCGGACGAAAACCGGTTAAGCCCGCTCCGCGTCATGCCGCCCTGGCAGTGAACATGGCCGGAACTATGGCGCTGTTCTTGATTGATACGGCGAACGCAAGGGGGGACAATGTATAACCTACTGGTATCGGCGAGCCCGGAAAGCTGGCACGGAGAACCTTGGCAGATCGAGCTGTCGCGATGCGTTCGGGAATACACGGATAACTCAATCACCGAGAGATACGGCACGCTTGATGCTGCCGCAATCGATCAGCTTCGCACATTTCCTGCCATCTTCGCATATGAGATCGGCAACAACCTCGATCCGAAATTTGGCGTAATCCGCGATATCGTGAAACGACAAGGCGAAGTGCGGATCGAGTACGAAATACAGGAAGTTGTACCTTTCCTTCCCCGTACTGCGTTTGATGAGCTTCGGTTCGAACTGGATATCGGCAAACTGGAAATGCATCGGACGCATTGGGCGGTCAAAGATGTAAACCTCCCAAAGGAACTTCATGGACGTGGCATATCCTTACCAGACTGGGTCCAA
>JAHJSJ010000157.1 GCA_018830415.1 Alphaproteobacteria bacterium
TCGATTCGATCGGCTGGGCGGCGATCCTACCGCAGATGCTCGCAGCACTTGGTGCAGTCTTCGCGCTGGCCGGCGTGGGCGAGATCATCGGCGGGATCGCCGGTGGCATCATTCCTGAGGGAAGCGTGTTCCTGACAGTGGTGGTCTTCGCGCTGGGCATGGCACTGTTCACGATGATCATGGGCAATGCCTTTGCCGCCTTCCCGGTGATGGCGATGGCCATCGGGATCCCGCTGCTGATAGAGACCTATGGCGGCAATCCGGCGGTGATCGGCGCAGTCGGGATGCTTGCGGGGTTCTGCGGCACGTTGCTCACCCCGATGGCGGCCAATTTTAACATCGTGCCCGCCGCGCTGCTCGAACTGAAGGACCAGAACGGCGTGATCCGCCAGCAGATCGGCACTGCGGTGCCGCTCTTGGTGTGCAATGTCGTCATCATCTATGTTGGGGCATTCTGGTTGTGGAAATGACCGAGGATATCGCCCGCAAGTTCGCGCGTGTTGCGCTGGGGCACGTGGCGCGACCTTTCCCTTACAAGGACGATCATGTGTTCACGCGCGCGGATGATTTGCGCCTGCCGCAGGCGGCCCACCCGGCGTTCTTCGGCAGCTTCGACTGGCACAGCTGCGTGCATGGCTGGTGGACGCTGCTGACCCTGCGGCGGCTGTTTCCCGCCATGCCCGAGACAGCAGCGATCGAAGCACTGGCCGACGAAACCTTCACCGAAGAAAAGCTGGCGGTGGAACTCGCCTATCTCGAACGCCCTTCGGCACGCGGATTTGAGCGGCCCTATGGCTGGGGCTGGCTGATGTATCTCCACCACGAGGCCGCACGCCATGCCGACCGGGCATGGGGGGAGCGGCTCGAACCGCTCGCGCGCGCCTTTGCGACCCGGTTTCGCGATTACCTTGGTATTCTCACCTATCCGATCACGGTCGGCACCCATTTCAACACCGCCTTCGCGCTGGTGCTGGCGCTGCGCTGGGCGGCGCATCGAGATCACGAGCTGGTGATGCTGATCGACGACTGGGCCGAGCGTGCCTTCGGCCACCGTCGCGATTATGCGGGGTGGGAGCCGGGCGGCGATGAATTCCTGTCGCCCGCGCTTACTGCCGCGCTTTTGATGGCCGAGCTGCGCCCGCACCTCGCATTCGCGCCGTGGTTCGAGGCATTGGTGGTCGAAAACGGTTGGCTGGCGCGCGAGTGCCGCCCGGTTATTGTCTCCGACCGCAGTGACGGCAAGATCGCGCATCTCGACGGGCTCAACCTAAGCCGCGCATGGTGCCTGAACGCGATCGGCGCCAAGCTCGCTGACGAGGACCAGCGCGAGGTGCTGCTGCGGCTGTCCGATCAGCATCTTGCCGCCGCACTGCCCCATGTCGAAGGAGACTATATGGGGGAACACTGGCTCGCCAGCTTCGCCTTGCTGGCGCTCGTGCCCGAGGGCTCTTGACGAGGCATCGTCAAGTTACCCTTCCGCCGACGAGAACGGGCTATGCTGCGATTTCGACGGCTGAAGTCACTGCAGAAATTCGCTTCGGCCCATGCCTCGATTTCCAACCATTTCAATCAGGAACGCTACCTCGTCGGCAGAGAGACATTCACGGCCCGCCGCTCAGCCGCCCTGGCTGAGTGGCAAAATCTTGCGGCAGAAAGACTTGATCGTTTTGGGGTTCATTGCGCCAAGCGGAAACGAGTTCGCATAAGACTGGCACCATCGGTGCGCGGGGTCACGGCTGGCAGAGACGGCGTCAGCGCGTCATCTTGTGCGCGGTCAGGAACACCATTTCGCGCAATTGCGCCTCGTCCGGCAGATCAAACCCCGATAGATCGGCCGTCCCGATGATTTCATTCTCGTTGGCGCTCTGGGCCAGAACGATCCGGTGCGGCACAATCCGATCGCGGGTTTTGCAGTCGAAGAACGCCTGAACGATGGGCTGATCCTTGTCGCCCGGGTCTTCGTCAATCACCAACGCGATCTTGCCGCTGCGCAGTTCCACAAAGGAACCAACCGGATACAGGCCGACCGATTCGACGAATAATCGCAGGATATCGGCATCAAATGCGCCCTCCATCTTGCGCAAATGCTGCACCGCCGCCGCAGGATCGAGCGCGCCGGTGCGGGCGGTTCCGGTCAGCAGAAAATCGAAGGTATCGCAGATCGCCGCCATCTGTCCGATCGTGCTGATTTCGTCCTTTTGCAGACCCTTGGGAAAGCCGCCGCCGTCGATCCGTTCGTGATGTTCGAGGCACGCATTCAGCACTGCTTGCGGCAGGCTGTCATCATGTTGCAGCGCCCGGAACCCCAGTATCACGTGCTGCTGCCAGATTTTGGGATCGGCATTGCGAAAATCATTATTCGGCAGATCGGGAACCTGCGGCAGATAATTGGTACCGATATCGAGCAGCAGGCCCGCCATACCCGCATCGAGCACGTCATTCTGCGCAAGCTTCATCTGCCGCGCAAGTGATACCATCAGCGCGCTGACGGCGAGGGCGTGCTGATAGCCCAGTTCGTTCTTCAGCTTGCACCGCATCAGCCCGCTGAAGGCATGGGGGTTGCGGCGGACCGAATCGAGGATGTCGGTGACCACCGGTTGCACCGCCTTGACGTTGATCGCCTTGCCAAGCCGGGCGGCGATAAAGGTGCTGTGGATGGCTTTTTGCGCGCGTGCGGCGATTGCCTGGGCGGTGTGCAGTTCAGCCTCGGTGGAAACCGGATCGTTCTGGATCACGCTGCGGGCCTTGACCGATTTGAAGCGATCGGGCTGCGATGCCGCTGAGGGGGTAACAGGCGGTTTGCGCGGCTGGTGGCCTATGTTGTTTGCGGCGGCAAGATCCCGGCCTTTGGAGGTGTCGATCACGACCCCGTCAAGGTTGCTCGATCGCAGCGTATTCAGCCGCTCCGCATCATCGATCAGGAATTTCGCTTTCCAGAACGGGTGCGAAAACCAGTTCCCTTCCATCTTGTGAACGAACATGCCCACTTCGAGGTCTGCAATGGCGACGCGCTTCAACATTGATCGAGGTGCTCTGATTGCTTGTCCGGGAACCATTTTATAGGTCGGCTAGTCGGTGCATTTGCTCCAATCTGCCCTAAGGATAATCACGTAGTGAACGCGGTATTGACGGGTTGCACCGCGCTCTTTAACCGTCAATTTGCAAACCTGCGAAGATATGCAGATAATGGAGGCCTCATGCCGAGCCGGATGATCGTATCGCGCGAACTTGCCGATTTTCTCAAAATGATCGCGCACCCTGATCGCTTGCGGATGATCGAGGAGCTGCGGCTGGGCGAAAAGGATGTTTCGAGTATCGCCGCAGCGCTTTCGCTGCCCGCCACCCGGGTATCGCAACACCTGGCGCAGCTACGCGCGCACCGGCTGGTTGATGAACGACGCGCCGGGCGCAACCATTTCTATCGCCTCTCCCATCCGCATCTGGCCGCATGGATCGTCGACGCGCTGCAATTCATCGACGTCCGCAATCGGCTGGCTGAAGGTGATCACATCGACAGCGCGCGCGCCCTGTGGACTGCGCAATCACGCAATACATCCCATTGAAAGGAATATCCCAATGCCCCGTTTTGCCTCTGGCGTCGTCAAGTTCCAGCGCGAAGTCTTCCCTGAAAAGCGCGAGCTGTTCGAACGGTTGAGCGCCGGCCAAAGCCCCGAAGCGCTGTTCATCACCTGCTCGGACAGCCGGATCGAGACCGCGATGATCA
>JAHJSJ010000158.1 GCA_018830415.1 Alphaproteobacteria bacterium
CCAACACCGCCCAGGGGAGGAAGTCCGCGAGACGGTCGGCCTTGTTACGATATTCGCGAAGCGAGAGCATCGGCTCAAACCCTCAGATAGGTGGGAAAGCGCAGATGCCGCCGCGCGACATCGACGAATTGAGGATCGCGCCGTGCCGCCCAGACCGAAACCATGTGGCCGAGCGCGAAGATCACGACGCCGGCGATCCACAGGCGCAGGCCCAGCCCGATCGCCGCGGCCAGCGTCGCATTCGCGATCGCAAGGCCCCGCGGTGCGCCGCCGAGCAAGATATGCTCGGTCAGCGCGCGGTGAACCGGGACGACAAAGCCCGGCACGGCTTCGGGCGGTGCGGCCTCCATCAGACCAGCGCTCCGCCGCCGAACGAGAAGAACGACAGGAAGAAGGACGAGGCGGCAAAGGCGATCGAGAGGCCAAACACGATCTGGATCATCCGCCGCGCGCCGCCCGACGTATCGCCGAAGGCGAGCGCCAGACCGGTGGCGATGATGATCATGACCGCCACGATCTTGGCGACCGGCCCCTGGATCGATTCAAGGATCGACTGAAGAGGCGCCTCCCACGGCATCGACGAGCCCGCCGCATGGGCAGGCGTGGCGACGGAAAGGGCAACGAAGCCGCCGAGCATGGCGGCGGACAGGCGTGCACGGGCGCGAGTAAGTGTCTGGATCACGAGATAACTCCTTTGGTTTGGGGGGTGATGGGAAGGATCAGGTAGTCGCCTCGATCATCGAGCCCGGTGACTTGAGCGAGTTCGGCCAGCCGCCTGCCGGTGCCGTCGCGGACCAGCACGGCGATGACGTTGATGGTCTCGGCGATGAGCGCGCGCGGCACTGTGACCACGCTCTCCTGGATCAGCTGCTCCATCCGCCGCAGCGTGCCGAGCGCCGATCCGGCATGAATGGTGCCCACGCCGCCGGGGTGGCCAGTGCCCCAAGCTTTCAAGAGGTCGAGCGCCTCGGCACCGCGCACCTCACCGATGGGAATACGGTCGGGCCGCAGGCGCAGTGCGGAGCGGACCAGGTCGGAGAGCGTTGCAACGCCATCTTTGGTGCGCAGTGACACGAGGTTAGGCGCGGCGCACTGAAGCTCGCGCGTGTCCTCGATCAGGACGACTCGGTCGTCGGTCTTTGCAACTTCGGCGAGCAGTGCGTTGGTGAGCGTGGTTTTGCCCGTCGAGGTTCCGCCGGCGACCAGGATGTTCTTGCGGGCAGCAACCGCGTCAATCAGCGCCTCGGCCTGCCAGGCAGACATGATCTCCGCCGCGACATAATCCGTGAGCGTGAACACCGCGACGGCAGGCTTGCGGATCGCGAAACTGGGTGCAGCCACGACCGGAGGCAAAAGCCCCTCGAACCGCTCGCCCTTATCGGGAAGCTCTGCCGATACCCGCGGTGCTTTGGCATGGACCTCGGCCCCGACATGATGCGCAACCAGCCGGATGATCCGCTCGCCATCGGCAGCGGACATCCCGCTTCCCGTATCGGCGATTCCGGCTCCCAGCCGGTCGATCCAAAGCCGCCCGTCGGGATTGAGCATGACCTCGATCACCGAGGCGTCTTCAAGCCATGCCGCTATTTCCGGCCCGAGGGCTGTGCGCAGCATGCGCGCGCCGCGCGATGAGGCTTCGGACCGGATCGGGATGACGCTCATGAAATGCCTCGTGTCTGCGAGGCATCCGACCATCGGCTGTGCCCGCGAGGCGGATCAAAAGGACATTAGTCAGCGGTAAGGCAACAGCCTTTTGCGGTCAGCGTAGTATGGCGAAAAGGGAGAAAGAGGCGGCTGGTCTCTCAGTCTGAGCAGGAACTGCTTTTATGCCGCTCGGTGGCAGTGTCGTTGTGATTCTGCGGCTATACGAGGGTGGTGATATGTGCGCGCGGTGCTCATCGCGCGATCTCGAATGTGTCACTATAGAGCTGTTCGACGCGTTGCACCTCTTCGTCCGTCAACGCTGCAAATTCGCGCGTTCTCGCACGCTGCGAAAGTGTGCCATCATTTTGCTGAAGGAACTTCTGCAAAAGTTCGACCCGGTCGGTCGGCATATCGACGATTTCCTGGACTTCCTGGGCGAAGCGATCAAACGCTTCGAGAAAGGCCACTTCCGCAGGAAGGTCTTCCATGATCGTCTGTTCGACGCAGGCGTAGAGGAATTCCGTATGCGCGGTTGCATCGAAATAGCGATAAAATGCAGCAGTGTCGTTCAGCACCTCGACATTGCCCTTTGCCGTCCGCTGCCATTCGATTTCCGGCAACAGTGGCCGAGAGTAGGTTTCGAGTACAATACGGTAATCATCAAGGCGTCTGAGGATCGCAGCGCTGACGGGGAAAACGAGTCCGGGGGGATTATAGTTCGCGGCTGCGAGTGCGTGATGGATGAGCCAGCGGTGAAGCCGACCATTTCCGTCAACATAAGGGTGGATATAGACGAACCCGAAGGCGAGCGCAGCTGCCGTGGCGACGGGATCAAAGCCGCCCGACTGCGCGCGTGCGGCAAAATCGGCAAGGCCCGCAATGAGATCCGGAAGGTCTTGCGCGCGGGCGCTGATATGGTCGGGAATGGGGTCACCCGTTTCGCGGTCATGCACCCCAACAAAGCCGCCTTCATCGCGCAGGCCCAGACGCACAAATCGCGCGTCGCCAATGACAATGCGTTGAAGGCGGTCAAACTCCGGCAAGCTCAGTTGCGTGTTGCCAGCTTCGGCAATGGCTTGCCCCCATCTGACGGCACGGGTTCCTGACGGGCGCTCACCTTCGATAGCAAAAGAGGATTTGGAGTCGTTGAGCAGCAGAAAAGCGGCAGCGCGTGCGATAAGATCGGGGCGCACGCGGCCAATTTGGGCACGCGCGCGTGCATCAAGCTTCTTTGCAGCGGCTTCGACCAGGACTGCCGATCGGCGGATCATCGGGCAGAAGCTTGGTGTGCCGGGCAGGTTGTTCAAGACCCGGTGGCGCGGCGAGGGCTCACCTTGATCCAAGGCAAATTGCTGTTCTGGATCAACGACCGAGACGGTGCGGACTTTGCCGGCATCGGGGACATCCAATGCTTGTCCGGTCAGCCATTCATAAAGAAACCATATCCTGCGCGCAAACGCCCCCGTCGGCGTTGCCCGAACAAGATCGGCGACCGCGCCGGGTTCGACTGTTTGGAAGAGACGGGCAAGGATGGAGAGATCGATACCCTCCCACTTGATTGCGAAAGTGAGGTGACCGGCCAGACTTGGTTCGGGGCGGTGACGCGGTGTGAACATTATCCACTCAGCCGTTGTGACCGGGTGATGGCGCTCGGCAATGGCAGCGAGGCGCGGCGGCAGCGGCAGCGCGAGATCATAAGCGGCTATCAAGGCGGCGTAGCCAACCGGCGTTGCGCGCTCAGGCAATGCCTTTGCGCGAAAATTGTTCACCGCTTGTGAGGGCCAATCACCCATAGGCATCCTTTGCGAAAAACTCTCACCGGGGTCATGGCCCGCTGCGAATCCAGTTCACCGATTGTGAAAATCTATCACAGGAATGACACTTTGTGAATATCAATCACAACGAGGTATGGAAAGACCGACCAGCGACCCGGCCATGATTGTTCAGCGCCTCCCGCTGTGCAAATCGTCGACCAGATGCGAGCCCGATTCCAGCTTCCGCGCCAGTGCCTCGATAAAGCCTTCGTAGCGCTCTTTTCCCTGTGCTTGCGCCGCAGCCCTTGCGGATTCAGGTAGCGGCGGATTTGCAGTGAGCCAGAAACGCACGAACAGAGCCAACGTCTCGTTCGTTACCTCAATTTGAAATTCAAGCCGCTCATTCTGCTTGGTTAGGCGGTCAAGCCGCCTTGTGACGGCAGCCTCCATCCGTTCTGACCCATCTGGCGACAGGAACGACGCAATGGCGGTCTCGACGATTGATGCCTGTGTCGCGCGTTTCCGGATCGCGAACTCAGCGAGTTGTTGCGAGATGTCCGGCGGCAAACGGAATGTGTGCTTGATGCGGTTGCCGGATTTCATAATTCTATTCCATCGCCTGGATCGAGCGAAGCCCGCCTTGCATTGCCGCGCATCCGGTCCTGCAGGCGGCGATTGCGCGCCACGTCGTCGTCATTCTGCTCATCGCGATCAAAGTCGAACTCCCTCGCAACGGATTTTGGCGGTGGGGCGATGTCTTCATGGATCGGCAATTCAGGTTCGGTGCGTATGCCGGCGTTGTGCGGATCAGTGTCATGTTCGCCCTTCCGCTTCGGACCGCGCTTCGCTTCTGCAGGCATCTTCGCGATCAAGCCCAGCCAATCGTGCGTTGCGCTCATCTCTTTGGAGGCTGCACGAACTTTTGGCGGTGTCAGCACACGGGCGGACAGCCGCTTGTCCCGGAAATACTGGGCCTTCTTTGCCCGAATGGGATGGGCGCCCGCCATCATGACAATCTCATCGGTCTTGGGAAGCTCCTGAATTTCTCCGGGTGTGAGCAATGACCGGGCAGTCTCTGATTTCGAAATCATCAGATGGCCCAGCCAAGGGGAGAGCCGGTGCCCGGCGTAGTTCTTCATGGCGCGCAGCTCCGTCGCTGTGCCTAGCGATTCCGACACACGCTTGGCGGTGCGTTCATCATTGGTCGCAAAGCAGACCCGGACATGGCAATTGTCGAGGATTGCGTTGTTCTGGCCGTAGGCATGCTCGATCTGGTTGAGGGACTGGGCGATGAGAAAGGCTTTAAGGCCATAGCCCGCCATGAACGCCAGCGCGCTTTCGAAGAAATCGAGTCGTCCGAGTGCCGGGAATTCGTCGAGCATGATGAGCACACGCTGGCGCTTGGCATCGGGGGCCAACTCTTCGGTTAGTCTGCGGCCGATCTGATTGAGTAGCAACCGGATGAGCGGTTTAGTGCGGCTGATATCCGATGGCGGAATGACCAGATAGAGTGTGGTTGGCCGTTTGGCATCGACCAGATCGGCTATCCGCCAATCGCATTGCCGCGTCACCTGCGCGACGACGGGATCGCGGTAGAGGCCGAGGAACGACATGGCGGTCGAGAGCACGCCCGACCTTTCATTCTCGGATTTGTTGAGCAGTTCGCGCGCGGCACTGGCGACGACGGGATGAACACCGTCATCGCCGAGATGGGCTGTCATCATCATCGCCGCGAGCGTGGATTCAAACGAGCGCTTCGGATCGGACAGGAATGCGGCGACGCCAGCCAGTGTCTTGTCGGGCTCGGCATAGAGAACATGCAGGATCGCGCCAACGAGCAACGAATGGCTGGTCTTCTCCCAATGGTTGCGCTTTTCAAGACTGCCTTCGGGATCGACCAACACGTCGGCGACATTCTGGACATCGCGCACCTCGCAGACACCGCGACGCACTTCGAGCAGTGGGTTGTAGGCTGCGGAATCCGCATTGGTCGGATCGAACAGCAGCACGCGGCTGAAGCTAGAGCGATAGCCCGCAGTCAGCGTCCAGTTCTCGCCCTTGATGTCATGGACGATGGCTGAACCAGGCCAGGTAAGCAGCGTTGGTATGACAAGCCCAACACCCTTGCCGGTGCGGGTCGGGGCAAAGCACAGCACATGCTCTGGCCCGTCATGGCGAAGATATTGGTTGTTGAACTGGCCGAGCACGACGCCCTTGTCGTCGAGCAGTCCAGCCTCCTGGATCTCCTGCCGGTTGGCCCAACGTGCTGTGCCGTAGGTCGCGGCTGTTTTCATCTCACGGGCGCGCCAGACTGACATGGAGATGGCAGCGATGATCGAGGCAAAGCCGCCGGTGACGGCGATGAGCCCGCCGGTTTCGAAGATGTGCGGCGCATAGGCGTCGTAGCTGAACCACCACCAGAAGAAGTCGTAAGGCCGGTAGACTGGCCAACCCAGCAGCATGAACCAAGGCGAGCCCAGTTCCGGCTGGTAAGCTAGAGCGGAAGCGGTCCACTGTGTTGCACCCCAGATACCAGTCAGCACGAGCATGAACACAGCGAGGATCTGTCCCCAGAGAATTTTGGTTGCGGCCATGACTTTCTCCTTTCGGACAAGCCCAATCATTGGTTAGTGCAAGCGCGCAAGACCGGAACTCCTGCTGGCGTAATGTGGCGAAAAAGGACGGGGTTTAGCGAAGAGGCCAGACAAAAGCATGACTTATAATCCCAGTGTCCTGCTGCGCGTGAAGCTCCAATCGACTCCGCCGCGAGCGTTGATGGTTCCGCTGACGGCCTGACTCAAATGGCGTTCAAGGTTGGGTCGCCATGGCACCAACTGAAATCCCATCCCGTCATCGATCATGGCAAAGCGTCCTGACGAGAGGGTGACGCGCTCACGGTAGATTCCGGCAATATGTTCGCCGGGTCGTGCCGGTATATGTTCCAGCCCTGACCGGGTGGCGATGTGCTTGGTTGCCTCAGCTAATTCGCGGCTGCGCAACTCATCAAGCAGTTCCTTGGCGAAGATGAACCGCTGGCCTTGCCGACGCGCTAGTCCTTCGCTTACCAGATGCTCTGAACGTGCGGCAAGCGCATCGCGCACCTCTGCGCCAAACCCTCCGGCGGTATCTACAGGCTCACGGGCGACCAGCTGACGATCGAGCCATGTCGCGCCGGGGGCGTTGATCTGGTCGCCCAGCGACAGGTCTGACCGCACAGACAGCGATTGCCGGTCATTGCCACGATTATCGCGCCATTGGCCAAGCTCAACAATAGCACCCGGCTTAGCGTCGCTGGTTTGATCAATGTCATCGAACCGAAGATAGTGTGTCCGCCCGTCGGTCGCATCGACTACCGCATAGGCGCTGCCAGTCAGTTCATCATGCAGACCACGCTCGACCAATCGTCCGATCACCGGCTCGGCTGCCAGATCGTCATGCAGCGCAAAGCGCCCCGTGTCAGGGCGAAGTCCGCTTGCCCCCATTGCCCGGTGCATGGTCTTGATGATGTCGCCGCGTGCGCCTAGCTGACGCAGTGTCGGTTCAAGCCCTGGTTTCAACATCCAGCACCCCGGCGTTATCCGTGTCGCAAGGCCAAGCCGCTCAAGTTTGGTGGCGCGGGCAACCATGTGATTGGTTGTGCGGGACTGTTGTGCGCCGGGCGCAACCCGCAAATCGACCACCCCTCCAAAATCATCCGCCTGTCGTTGCATCCGCCGGTCAAGGCTGGTCCAGCGATCGGCATCGACCTCGCGGGCCAAAGCCCGGTCAATCTCGCGTTCGGTTCGCGGGCCAAGCTCAAGTGTCACCCGCTCTTCGGCACGGCTGCGCATTCCTTCACGGATATAGTCCTTGTCGATCACAAGGTCGCGGCCGTCGTCAGCCTTGCCGCGCAACAGGATGTGGATGTGGGGGTTGTCAGTATTCCAGTGATCGACTGCCACCCAATCGAGTTTGGTGCCAAGATCGGTCGCCATGTCGCTCATCAACTCGCGCGTGAAGGCCCGCACATCATACATGTCGACCGCATCTTCGGGCGATACGATGAAGCGGAAATGGTGCCGGTCATCGGCGCAACGTTCGGCAAAGATGTCGCCGTCGACCTCCTCGGAACCTGCATTGAAAAGGCTCGCCTCCTTTTCATCGTTGGTGACGCCATCGCGCTTGAGGTAAGCTGCGTGGCGGGCCAGTGGTGCAGCGGTAAAGTGGGCGCCTCTATGCCGAACGATCCGCGCCTTGATCACGACCCGGCGCTGGCCTTGATTGGCGCGCATCCGGAGCAAGGCGATGCGTCCTCGGCCATGTCGACCGGTGCCGCGCTGGCTTGATGCTGCGCCGAAATGTCCGGCGCGGCCTGACTTGTTGAGCTGTGCTTTGACCTGCCCGACGAGCGACTTTGACCCACCTGGTCGACCGCCTCGGTCTTTGATCCGTCCTGGCCTGATCTCGAAATCATCTTCGCTCATGACTGCGCCTGCGACGGCTGTCGAAATGGCGAAATTGCGTCAATTTTTGAACATCGTGCCAGCCGGGCGATATCGTGGCTGGCGCTGGAAAGCTTAGAAATCCTAACCTCTCCACCCACACCGACGGCTCCCGTTTTATCTTGCCATCCTCCTGAACCTTCCTCTCCTGCAGCCGACCTTCCGCACAATCCTGCGCCAAACCACGCCGTGACACGCCAGAAGGACAAACGGTCAATCACTGCGGACGGCTCCCCGAAACGGGCGCGAAGAGCCCGTTCAGCGGGGCAGACGAAGCGGGGATGGAGGTCGGCGGCGCGGCGGCGGCGAAGCTGCCGGATGCGTCGGCGGGTGCGTTTCCGCGCACGGCAAAGAGCTGGCCCTGTGTCCAAGACGGGCGGACCGGCTGCACGGGCGATGCGCTGGCAACGGCTGTTGCCGCGCTTCCTGCTTGCAGCATCGGTGCAATCTTGGCGACATAGGCGCGGGTTTCGG
>JAHJSJ010000159.1 GCA_018830415.1 Alphaproteobacteria bacterium
CCGGCCCGGCGCGCGCTATTATGCATCGCTGCGGTTGCTGGAAGAGGTGAAGGCACACAACCCGCTGATCTTCACCAAATCGGGGATCATGTTGGGGCTGGGCGAACAGCGGCTCGAAGTGCATCAGGTGATGGACGATATGCGGTCGGCCGAAGTCGATTTCATCACCATGGGCCAATATCTCCAGCCCACACCCAAGCACGCCAATGTCGAGGAATTCGTCACCCCCAAGGCCTTCGCCGCTTACGGCGCGATTGCGCGGGCCAAGGGGTTCCTGCAAGTCGCATCCAGCCCGCTCACCCGGTCGAGCTATCACGCGGGTGAGGATTTTGCGGTAATGCGCGCCGCACGGGAAGAAAAGCTGGCGCGGGCGGCTGTGAAAGCCGGGGCGTAATGCCGGGAATCCGTGAAACCCGGCGCCTGCCGTATAGCGCGCAGCAGATGTTCGATCTGGTCGCGGATGTTGGCCGCTATGGTGAATTTCTGCCGTGGGTAATTGCGACACGGGTGCGATCGAATACCGAAACCGAACTGGTTGCCGATATGGTGGTGGGGTTCAAATCGCTGCGCGAAACCTTCACGTCGCGCGTGGCCAAGGACCGGCCCCACAAGATTGCGGTGCATTATGTCGATGGCCCGCTTAGCGATCTCGACAATGTCTGGACGTTCCGCGCGGTGGACGATCGCACCTGCGAAATTGATTTCCTCGTCGAATTCACCTTCAAAAACCGCCTGTTCGAAAAAATTGCCGGGCAATATTTCGACCGCGCGTTCCGCAAGATGGTGGAGGCGTTCGAGGCTCGCGCCGCGCAGCTTTACGGCAACAGCAGTTCCAGCGTGCAAAGCGTCGCCTGATGGCGAATGGTTGCGCGGCCATCGGGGCCTTCGCCGCCTTCGAAGAACTTAAGCTCACCATCGGGTTCGCCATCGGCATCGCGGATCACGCGGGCGAATACAACAGTGCCGACCGGCTTGTGCAAGGTTCCGCCGCCCGGCCCGGCCACGCCGCTGACCGCAACCGCCACATCTGCGTTTGATCGTTCGAGCACGCCTTTGGCCATCGCCCAGACGCACGCCACTGACACCGCGCCGAAGGTTTCGATGATGTCGCTGGCAACACCGAGCATTTCCATCTTGGCTTCGTTGGAATAGGTCACAAAGCCGCGATCCAGCACAGCGGAGGAGCCAGCGATTTCGGTCAAGGCTCCGGCCACCAACCCGCCCGTGCAGCTTTCCGCGATCGCCACCGTGCGCCCGGCCGCGGCGTTTTCAGCCACAACCCGGGCGGCAAGCGCGGTGATATCATCGGGCAACAGAGTTAGGGGCATTGGTCTACTTCTTCGCCTGAGAGGGAGTGACCGCGCAGATCGGCGGCTTTTTCAACTCGGCCATTTCGGCAATAAACGCAAACAGTCCGCCGACATTCTCTGTCGGCAGCGGGCTGATGAGTTCAAGTCCGCGTTCAATCTTGCCGCAGCTATCGCCTTTGATCTCCTGCGCGATCATCTGGCCGACCATGCCATCGACGAACGGGCGCAGCGATTCTTCGGGTAGGGCCGCAACCAAGGCGTTGATGTCTACATCGCTGCCTGCCTTGCTTTCGTCAGCCATGAAGGTCTTGAGCAGGCGAAACGCGCCGGGCCAGGCGGCGCTCTGTTGTGAACGGAAATTGGCGATGAACGCCTCACCGCCTTTTGCCATGAAGCCATCGCGCGACAGGCGGTTGGCGCAGGCATTGCGGGCCGCGTCAAACGCGATCGGCATGGCGTAAACCACGGCATCGCCAAGGTCAGCCGGGGCGACGCAGCCCTGCTGCTGGGCGTTGGCGGTCTGTGCAGAAGCGAGCACTGCGAAGGCAAGGGCGGGGGCAACAATGTGACGGGGCATGGAACAACTCCTTCTCAAGCAAGAATCATAAGAACAATGGCTTGCGCAGCGATTCCTTCGCCGCGACCGGTGAAGCCGAGCCTTTCTGTGGTGGTTGCCTTGATGCTGATGGCACTTTCGGATGCGCCCATTATTTGAGCAACGGCGCTGCGCATGGCGGTGCGATGCGGGCCGATTTTGGGCGCTTCACAGATCAGCGTCAGATCGACGTTGCCTATTTTGTAGCCAGCATCGCGCGCGAGGTTGACGGCGTGTTCGAGAAAGCGCGCCGAACGGGCACCGGCCCATTGCGGGTCGCTCGGGGGGAAGTGCGTGCCGATATCGCCCGCGCCAATCGCGCCAAGCACGGCATCGGTAATCGCGTGGAGCGCCACATCGGCATCGGAATGGCCGGACAGCCCCTTGTCGTGCGGGATCTGCACCCCGCAAAGCCACAGTTCCTCGCCAACCTGCAGCCGGTGAACGTCATAACCCTGACCAATGCGAAATGCGGAAGTTGCATCGGTATCCACGAAATCCTCCACGAAGGTGATTTTCCTGAGGCGTTCGTCGCCATCGACCAGCGCGACTGAACCGTGGCTGTCTGCCAGCACCTGCGCATCATCGCCCGCGGTGGTTGCGCCCGACCAGATACGGTGCGCGGTGAGAATGTCGACAAACCGGAACGCCTGCGGGGTCTGGACGCGGCGCAGGCTTTCGCGCTCCGCCTTGCCAGCCATCAGCCCGCTATCGCCCGCCACTGCGAGACTATCGACCACGGGGAGCACCGGAACTGCGCCGGGGTGATTGTCCAGCGCGGCAAGCAGTCGGGCGATCACTTCGTACGGCAGGTCAGGGCGGGCAGCATCGTGAATCAGCACCCGCTGCGGCGCTGCGTCGGCCAGAGCCTCAAGCCCATAACGCACCGAATCTTGCCGGGTCGCGCCGCCGGTGACGAACTGAATACCATCAACGCCGTCAAGCGCCTCAGCCGCATCGGCCTGCGCATCAGCAGCAATCACCACCACCAGCGGATCGGCCCCCGCTGACCGCAGCGCTTCAACCGAGTGGCGCAGCAGCGGCTTTCCGCGCCACGCCCTGAACTGTTTCGGCGTATCGCCACCCACGCGCAGACCCTTGCCAGCCGCGACCACGATCGCCGCGAAGGTGGGAAGGGGGGATAAGCTCTCCATTGCGGCGTTCGCTTAAGGTCTGGACGGGCTTTCGGCAATCCACTATGCGCCTGCCCAATTATTAGGCACGCATCCACCATGACCATGCTTCCCACCCCTCCGGCGATCAAGCCGCTTGCCATCGGCCCGGTCACGGTTGCCGATCCGGTGGTGCTTGCGCCGATGACCGGCGTGACCGACATGCCGTTCCGCACGCTGGTGCGGCGTTATGGGTCGGGCCTCAACGTCACCGAAATGATCGCGAGCGAGGCGGCGATCCGTGAAACCCGCCAATCCGTGCAGAAGACCGCGTGGGACCGGATCGAGGAGCCGGTGTCGATGCAACTGGTCGGCTGTGACCCGGCGAGCATGGCCGAAGCTGCCAAGCTTCAGGAAGGCAATGGCGCGGCGATTATCGACATCAATTTCGGCTGCCCGGTGCGCAAGGTTGTCGGCCAGCTGGCGGGCAGCGCGTTGATGCGCGAAGTGCCGCTGGCGGTGCGGCTGATGGAAGCGACGGTGAAAGCGGTGAAGGTGCCGGTCACGGTCAAGATGCGGATGGGCTGGTGCCACGATAGCCTGAACGCGCCTGACCTTGCCCGCATGGCCGAGGATATCGGCGTGCAGATGGTCACCGTCCACGGGCGCACCCGCAATCAGATGTACAAGGGCAGCGCCGACTGGGCGTTCGTGCGTAAGGTCAAGGATGCGGTGAACATTCCGGTTATCGTCAACGGCGATATCTGCTCGATCGAGGATGCGGCCAATGCGCTGGGTCAATCGGGCGCGGATGGGGTGATGATCGGTCGCGGAGCCTATGGCAGGCCGTGGCTGCTGGGGCAGGTCATGCACTGGTGGCGCACCGGCGAAGCGCGGCCCGCACCGGGGATTGACGAACAATACGCGCTGGTGGTGGAACATTACCGCCGGATGCTCGATCACTATGGCCGCAATACCGGGGTCAAGATGGCGCGCAAGCATCTGGGCTGGTACACCAAAGGCCTGCATGGCTCGGCCGACTTCCGCAACAAGGCTAATTTCATCGACGATGCGGATCAGGTGCTGGGCGAGATTGAGCGCTTTTATACGCCGTTTCTGATGCAACAGGCGGCCTGAGTGGTGGCGATACGCAGCAGGGAGCAAGGAGCCGATATCGCGCCCGATGCCCGCGCGCAGCTTTCCGGGTTGATTTTTGCGTTGCTGCTAATCGATGATCAGGGCCACATTGCCGAGGCCAATCATGCCGCCGAAGCCTTGCTCGGCACCAGTGCTAACCGCCTGATTGGCACTCGTCTGATTGACCGGATCGGCCCGCTCGATCCCCGCGTCGAAGCAAGGCTTGGATCAAGTGATGATGCATTGGTCGCGCGCGATCTGGTAATCCGGGTTGGCCAAGGCGAAACCAGGATCAACCTTACCGCATCGCCGCTCGGCGGGTTTCCCGGTTGGCGGGTGGTGACCCTGTCGCAGATTGGGCATGATGACGCAGCCCATTCATCCGATGCCGAGGCAATTCTGGGCGCTCCTGCTGTGTTGGCGCATGAAATCAAGAACCCGCTCGCCGCGATCCGGGGGGCAGGGCAATTGGTTGAACGCAAGCTGCCCGATGCTGACAAGAAACTTGCACGGATGATCACCGGAGAGGTCGACCGGATCGCCCGGCTGATCGACCGGATGCAGCAGCTTGGCAGCACCCGCACCGGCCCGGTCGATGCCTGCAACCCGCACGAGGCGATCCGCGCAGCGGTGGCGACTGTGCGCGCGGCCAGCGGAAATCATGCCGCGTTTGAAATCCATGAGGCGTTTGATCCCTCGCTGCCGCCAGTGCTGGTCAATCGTGATGCGCTTGAACAGGTGCTGATCAACCTCATTTCCAATGCCCGCGATGCCGCACTCGGCACAGGCGAAGCGGCGTTTGTCACGGTTCAGACGCGGTTCGTCAGCGGGTTTGCGTTCAGTGCGGTTCGGCATGGCCGCGCCGTGACTTTACCGATTGAAATCACCATCAGCGATAATGGCCCCGGCATTGACCCCGCTTTGCGCGACCATGTGTTCGAACCATTCGTTTCGTCTAAACCTTCGGGGCAGGGGCTGGGCCTTGCGCTGGTGCGCAAGCTGATGCGCGACATGGGCGGCAATGTCAGTCATGAACGCGATGCCCGCGCAGGCCTCACCCATTTCCGGCTGCATTTGCCGCAGGCGCAGGAAACAACATAGACCATGGCCCATCTCCCGTCCGATATGATCCTGCTGGTGGAGGATGATGCCGCGATCGCGACAGTTATTACCGCCGCCTTGGAAGACGAAGGATTTGCCATCGCGCAATGCAGCAGCATCGCCGCGCGTGACCGGCTGCTGGACGGGCACACATTCGCTGTCATGTTGACCGATGTCATCCTCGAAGACGGAGACGGGCTGGCAAGCCTTTCTGCCGTGCGCAGAACTGCGCCGGATATGCCGATCATCGTGCTGTCGGCACAGAACACGCTCGATACGGCGGTGCGCGCGAGTGAAAGCGACGCGTTCGAATATTTCCCCAAGCCGTTTGATCTCGATGAACTGGTTCACGCGGTGCGGCAGGCGGTCGGCGCGCGTGCGCCTGCTGCGGATATGAGTCATGATACGCTGTCCGGCGGCGAAGGTGATGGGATGCCGCTGGTCGGCCGCAGCCCGGCGATGCAGGGTGTCTATCGCATGATCACCCGCGTGCTGCGCAATGATCTCACCGTGTTGATCACCGGCGAGAGCGGCACCGGCAAAGAACTGGTGGCCGAAGCGATCCACCAGCTCGGCAACCGCCGCACCGGGCCGTTCGTGGCGGTCAATACTGCTGCGATCCCTGCCGATCTGGTTGAAAGCGAGCTGTTCGGCCACGAAAAGGGCGCGTTCACCGGCGCCATAGCGCAGGCGATCGGCAAGTTTGAGCAGGCCAATGGCGGCACGCTGTTCCTCGATGAAATCGGCGATATGCCGGCCGAAGCCCAAACCCGACTGCTGCGCGCGCTGCAATCGGGGCGCATCCGGCGCGTTGGCGGGCGGCAGGAAATTGCGGTCAATGTCCGCATCATCGCCGCGACCAATCGCGATCTGGCCCCGATGATTGCGGCAGGAACGTTCCGCGAGGATTTGTTCTATCGCCTCAACGTGGTCCCGATCGAATTGCCGCCACTGCGCGAACGGCGCGAGGATATTGCCGCGCTGGCGCAGCATTTTCTGACGCTGGCCGCCGAAGATGGCTTGCCGCGACGACAGATGACACCCGAAGCGATTGCGCATTTAGAAGTGCGGAACTGGCGCGGCAATGTTCGCGAACTGCGCAATGTGGTTTACCGCCTCGCCCTGATGGCGCGCGAGGATCGGATCGATGCGAGCAGCGTCAACGACATCATCGGCCAGGAAATTCCGGCTCCGAACCAGACCGCAGGCGGCGGGCAGGGCGGGTTTGCCGCCGCTCTGGCGTTATGGCTGGCTGACGAATCTCCACCGCCCGGCGCACTTTATCACCGCGCGCTGGCGGCGTTTGAAAAGCCGCTGATCGAATATGCGCTGGGCCGCACTGGCGGTAATCAACTGCGCGCCGCCCAACTGCTCGGCATCAATCGCAATACCTTGCGCAAGCGCATTGGCGAGCTGGGGCTGGAGCCGGATCGCTTTTCGACGCACTGATGGCTTGCCCGAATAGCGGTTTGTCAGAATGGTCTTGCATTTTTGCCACACCATTGTTGTAAGTGAGCAACGATGAATGATCCCGCGCAGAGCACATCAGAACTGAATCACTGGCAGCCGCCACGCTGGTGGCGGCGGTTCGTGATCGCCGCGCGCAGGGCCAATGTGTTTTTGTGGCTTGAACTCGTGTCTATCGCGGCCTTGGTGGGGTCAGTGATCGCGACCTATTTTGCTTTCAATCGCACCGCTGCGTCGGATGGCTTCCTGCCAACCATGCAGGTTTCGGTCTTGCTGATGGCTACACTTGTGCCCGCGATGGCGCTGCTGGTGCTGATCGGCCGCCGATTGGCGCTGCGCCGCGCTGCGGGGAGCACCGCGCGCTTGCACGTACGGCTCGTATTCTTCTTCTCGATGGTGGCCGCGTTACCCACTTTGCTGGTGGCGGGATTTGCCGCGTTCCTGTTCCAGACCGGGGTCGATTTCTGGTTTTCCGACGATTCGCGCGGGTTGATGGAAAATGCCAACGCGCTGGCGCAGAATTACTACGATGCCAATCAGCGCGACGTCGAACAGAACACCATCACGATGGCGACCGACATGCGCGACATCCTTGTGCGGGTGCCGATTACCGATCCGGACTTCCCGGATTTTTACGCCTATCAGGCGCAGGCACGCGAAATCTC
>JAHJSJ010000160.1 GCA_018830415.1 Alphaproteobacteria bacterium
AGCGCGGCGCGCTCTGTTGCCGGGGCGACAAAGCGGGTGACTTCGACCGGGCCGGTATAGGGGCTGGTCGCGCAGGCCGACAGTGTTAGCAGGGCAGCAGCAGATGCGGGAACAATCAGGCGGAATGGGGACATGGCGAATTCCTTTTACAGCGCCGTCTATATAGAGTCGGCGCATCAATGTGCACAGGGGCGCTGTGCCGTTTAAAAGGTTGACGTTTTCTAAGCGATCTTTGTGATAGGGGCACTTCCCATGATATCGCAAAACAAACCTTGCGTGCTCGTGACTGGCGGTGCGGGCTATATTGGCAGCCATGCCGTGCTTGCGCTCAAAGACGCTGGCTGGCCGGTGGCGGTGATCGACGATCTTTCGACCGGCTTTCGTTTCGCCATTCCCGATGGCGTGCCGCTGTATGAAGGCGATATTGCCGATGCTGGGCTGCTGGCGCGCATCTTTGCCGAACAGGGCCTAGGCAAGGGGCGCGGTGCGATCATGCATTTCGCCGGGTCAATCATCGTGCCCGAAAGTGTCGCTGACCCGCTGAAATATTACCATAACAACACCGTCAAAAGCCGCGCTCTGGTTGAAGCAGCGGTGAAGGCAGGCATACCCCATTTCATCTTTTCCTCGACCGCAGCGGTCTATGGCATCCCCGATGTGGCAGCGGTTTGCGAAAACACGCCGCAGCGCCCGATCAACCCCTATGGCTGGTCAAAGTTGATGACCGAACAGATGCTGGCCGATGTTGCCGCCGCGCATCCGATCAATTGCGGGGTGCTGCGCTATTTCAATGTTGCAGGTGCCGATCCGCAGGCGCGCAGCGGACAATCGACGGCAGGCGCCACGCATCTGATCAAGGTGGCCATCGAAGCGGCGCTGGGCCTGCGCGAATCGGTCGCCGTGTTCGGCACCGATTATTCGACGCCCGATGGCACCGGCGTGCGCGATTACATCCATGTGAGCGATCTGGCTGCAGCGCATGTGCTCACGCTGGAGGCGCTGATGGCCGAGCCCGCGCGTTCGCTGACGATGAATTGCGGCTATGGCCGGGGGTTTTCGGTCAACGAGGTGTTAGATGCAGTCGATCGCGCGACGAATCGCAAACTCCATCGCCAGATTGAGGGGCGGCGTGCAGGCGATCCCGATTCGCTGATATCCGATCCTTCGCGGCTGAAACGGACGCTCGGTTGGCAGCCGCAGCACGCCGAGCTCGACACGATCATTTCCCATGCGCTGGCGTGGGAGCGCAAATTGTCCGATTTGAGAGTAGGGGCGTGACGCAAGCGCATTGACGCGGGACGCCTCTGCCGCTAACGGCACGCTTCAATTTCCGCGCGTCGGGCCTGATCCGGCGCGCTTTCCATTTGAAAGCCGAGAGCCATGAAGATCGTCAACAGCCTCAAGTCGCTCAAGGGCCGCCACCGCGATAACCGCGTGATCCGTCGCCGTGGGCGCACCTATGTGATCAACAAGACCGACCGTCGCTTCAAGGCTCGTCAGGGCTAAGCGATTCGCGGTGCGGCTGCCCGATAGGGTAGCCGGAACAATCAGCGGCCCGCCTCCTCACCGGAGCGCGGGCCGTGATCGTTTGGGAGTGGATGACGTGCAGAAAGCCGTGGTGTTCGATGTCGGGCGGGTGCTGTTCCAGTGGCAACTGCGCGCCTTGTTTGAAAAGCTGATCGATGACCGGGGTGAACTCGACTGGTTCCTCGCCAATGTCGTAACCGAGGAATGGCATTTCGACCATGATCGCGGGCGGGCGCTGGCCGATATGGTGGCTGAGCGCATCGCTGCATTTCCGCAGTATGAAATGCACATCCGCGCCTATGCAGCGCGTTTTAACGAAACCGTTCCGGGGCCGGTCGCAGGGTCGCATGAGCTTGCGCAACGGCTGGCAGACAATGGTGTGCCGTTGTTCTGCCTGACCAATTTCGGCGACGAGTTGTGGCAGGTGTTCCGTCCAACCCAGCCGATTTTCGACCTGTTCGATGACATCATCGTTTCGGGGATCGAAAAAGTCGCCAAACCCCACCCGCGTATTTACGAAATCACCGAAACGCGTAGCGGGCGAAGCGGCGATGCACTGTTTTTCGCCGACGACAACCCCGACAACATCGCCGCCGCCAAGGCGCGCGGCTGGGATGCCCACCTCTTCACCGATGCGGCGAGCCTTGAAAGCGCACTGACCGGGGCCGGACTGCTCTAACAATCACTCAAGCAAGGCGTCGCAGGGCCGACTAGCCGCCCGCAGCCGCTCGCGCGGATGGGCGAGCGCAAAACAGGAAAAGCAAAACCCCCGGTCACGCGCGAATTGGGGATAGCGCGTGCCGGGGGCCGGGATATCCGCGCAGGCTGGAGAGATGCCGGGCGCGGAGAGGGATCATTTCTGCAACAAGATCAGCCGTTGCACTTCGCCAGTTCTTCAGCCGCCAGGTCTTCGCCATCAACCTTGAAGGCCGCGACTTCACCGAATTTGCGGTTGAGGCCGCGACAAACCCGCAACGGGCGGGCGCTTGCCTTGTTCGCGACGCAGGTGTTGTCTTTGCACGCCCAAGCGACGCCGCCGGCGACGGCGCGATTTTCACTGATCGGCGCAGCAAGGGTGGCGGTGTAATAGGCGTTGCCTGCTGCATTTACCGGGGTTGCAGTGGCAAAGCCAAAGCTTACGCCGGTATACAGCAGCGCGGTGGCGAGGATGGCGAGCTTGCCGGTGCGGGGAACGGAGAGGGTGTTGGTCATCGAAGTAATCCTTTTGTTTTTATGCCCTGGGGCAGTGGCGCTTTGGCGTCTGCGCCGTTATTTTGCAACGCAACATTTCGATTCGAAACTAGTTGCTATTCGCTACCT
>JAHJSJ010000161.1 GCA_018830415.1 Alphaproteobacteria bacterium
ACCCAGTTAGCAAGTGGGTCATAAGATCAATTCGCCGGAGTGTGCGGCGGGCGCGCTCAAAGCATCAGCAAACAGGAAAGCCCCATGACGACACGTGAATCAATGCCCTGTGATGTCGTGATCGTCGGCGGTGGCCCGGCGGGACTGGCAGCGGCGATCCGGCTCAAGCAGATCAATGCTGAGCTTGAGGTGATCGTGCTTGAAAAAGGCTCGGAAATCGGCGCGCATATTCTGTCGGGCGCGGTGGTCGATCCCAAGGCTTTGGACGAGCTGCTGCCCGATTGGCGCGAGCAAGACTGCCCGATGGCCGAAACCCCGGTGACGGATAACTGGCACTGGGCTTTGTCCAAGCAGGGCAAAACGGCCATCCCGCACCTTATCATGCCGTCGTTCCTGTCGAACCACGGGTGCTACACAGGGTCGCTCGGCAGCATGACACGCTGGCTGGCCGAACAGGCCGAAGGGCTGGGCGTGATGGTGTTCCCCGGCTTTCCCGCCGCCGAAGTGATGATCGACGAAGAAGGCCGCGTTGCCGGCGTCATCACACAGGACATGGGCATTGCCGCCGATGGCAGCCACAAACCCGACTACACCCCCGGCATGGAAATCCACGCCAAATATACTTTGTTTGCCGAAGGCGCGCGCGGGCATCTGACCAAGCGGATGAAGGCCAGGTACGACCTTGAGGCGAACTGCCAGCCGCAAATCTACGGTCTCGGCATCAAGGAATTGTGGGACATTGATCCGGCGAAGCACAAGCCGGGCCGGGTGATCCACACGCAGGGCTGGCCGCTGTCGGAAAGCGGGAGCAATGGTGGCGGGTTCCTCTACCATCAGGCCAACGGGCAGGTCGCGCTCGGCTTTGTGACCTGGCTTAACTACAGGAACCCCTGGGTTTCGCCCTATCAGGAATTCCAGCGCTGGAAGCAGCACCCGGCGATCCGCGAATATCTCGAAGGCGGCAAGCGCGTGTCCTATGGCGCGCGCGTGATCAACGATGGTGGTTGGCAGTCGATCCCCAAGCTTGCCTTCCCCGGCGGTGCGCTGATCGGCTGCGCGGCGGGTTTTGTGAACGTGCCCCGGATCAAGGGCAGCCATACCGCGATGAAGAGCGGGATGCTGGCGGCAGAAAGCGTTGCGGCGGCGATAGCGGCTGGCCACGAGAAGACCGAGCTGGCCGATTACGAACCCGCAGTGCGCGGCAGCTGGATCGGTGACGAGCTTCAGAAGGTCAAGAACGTGCTTCCCGCGATGGAGAAATATGGCGATGATCTCGGCACGCTGCTCGGCGGGATCGACATGTGGATGCGTCAGCTGAAGATCGGCCTGCCGATCACGATGAAGTTCCACGCCGATCACGAAATGACCGGCCGCGCTGACCTGTATCCGAAGATCGAATACCCCAAGCCCGACGGCGTGATCAGCTTCGACCGCCTGACCAACGTCGCCTACAGCTACACCAACCACGCCGAGGATCAGCCGGTCCACCTCAAGGTCGCGGACCTCGGCTTGCAGAGGGACAGCGAACTGGCAGTGTTCGGCGGGCCATCGGCACGCTACTGCCCCGCCGGGGTGTATGAATGGCTTGAGGAAGCCGACGGGAGCACCAAGTTCCAGATCAACTCGCAGAACTGCGTCCACTGCAAGACCTGCGACATCAAGGACCCCAACCAGAACATCAACTGGGTCACGCCGGAAGGCGGCGGCGGGCCGAATTATCCGAATATGTGATTGTGAACGCGCTCCAACTCCATCGGGTCTGGCTGCTGGCGTTCTTCGGGGCGATGCTCGGCATGTTCGTGCTCTCCATGTTGATCAGCCGCGGGAGCCCCGGTGACCATTTGGTGGTGCCCACTGCGATCTTTGTCCTTTTCTGGTTTGCGGCACTCGTGTCGCTCTTCGGACTCTCGCTATCTGCTAACCGGCTTGCCAAGAAACTCGGCGTCTGGAAGCAAGTGGTGCCACTTCCGCTTCTCTATGCTTTCGGCCTTGGCGCCTTCTACTCGGTGTGGCTTGACAGGAAGGCCAGCCATTCAGGCCTTTCGCTCGGCGACTGACGGTGGCTCTGACCGAAACCGCCTACGCCAAGATCAACCTCGCGCTGCATGTCCGCAAGCGGCGGGAGGATGGGTATCACGAGCTTGAGACCCTGTTCGCCTTCGTCGATGCGGGCGATGTGCTGACGGCGGAGCTGTCCGCGCAGGACAGCCTGCATGTGGTGGGCGAATTCTCCGGCTTGCTCGCACCTTCACCCCCCTCCCTTGGGGGAGGGGTTGGGGGTGGGGGCTCTGCCCTATCGACCGTAGAACCCCCATCCCCGGCCCTTCCCCAAGGGGAAGGGAGTGACAATCTGGTCGCCCGCGCCCTCAACACTCTCCGGCACCCCCAAGGCCTCGCCATCACGCTGGAGAAGAATCTCCCCGTCGCGGCTGGCCTTGGCGGCGGCTCGGCGGATGCGGGGGCGGCGTTCCGGATTGTCGAGGCGTTGCATGGCCTGCCCGGTGACTGGCTGGCGCGCGCGGCAAAGCTTGGCGCGGATGTGCCCGCCTGCGTTTTCAGCCGCACCCATATCGGCCTCGGCACCGGCACCGAGCAGCTTGCGGTGGAAGACGACCTCGCCGGAACCCCCGTCCTGCTGGTCAACCCGCGCGTGCCGCTTTCGACCGGCCCGGTGTTCAAGGCGTGGACCAGTGCGCGGGATGGCGCCGATCGCGGCGCGCTCCCCGAAGGCCCCGCTAGCCGGATCGCAAGGGAAGGGCGCAACGATCTCGAAGCCCCCGCCATTTCGCTCTGCCCGGTGATCGCCGAGGTGCTGGCGGGCTTGCAGGCAACCAAGCCGTGGCTCGCGCGAATGTCCGGTTCTGGCGCGACCTGTTTTGCGCTGTATGAGACCATCGCAGCCCGCGATGCGGCGCAGGCGGCCATGCCCGCCGCGTGGTGGACGATGGCCGGACGGCTGCGGTGAAAGCCACCTACCGCCAGCTAGGCACGCCCAAACCGGGCGGGATCGTCTGCGTTGCCGACCATGCTAGCAACCATGTGCCGCAAGATATCGATCTCGGCATCCCTGCGCGCCTGCTGGAAGACCACATCGCGGTCGATATCGGCACCGAAGCCATCGCCGAAATCCTCGCCCGTGATCACGCCATCCCCGCACACATCGCCGCCATCAGCCGTCTCGTGTGCGACTTCAACCGTGAGGAAACCGCGCCCGGCCTCGTCCCCGACACCAGCGACGGGCACCTGATCCCCGGCAACATCGGCGTGGATCGCGAGGCGAGACTCACCCGCTTCCACCGGCCCTATCACACCAGGCTGGAACAATGGTTGGCGGCGGCCGAACCGGCGCTGATCCTCTCGCTCCACAGCTTCACCCCGCAGCTTGCCTCGCGCGAAGAGGCGCGTCCGTGGCAGGTCGGCGTGCTCTACAATCAGGACGACCGCGCCGCTCGCATCGCCATCCCTCTGCTGGCGGCGCAAGGACTCATCGTGGGCGACAACCTCCCCTATTCGGGCCGTGATCTCAATTACACCATGAACCGCCATGCCGAATTAGCGGACAGGCGCTATCTTGGTATCGAAATCCGGCAAGACTTGGCCCGAACCCCCGCAGACCACGCCCGCTGGGCCGCGTTGCTCGCCGATCTTGCGCAAAGGGTTGCGTCGACGCTCACCTGAAGGCAGGGCAAGTTTCGCAAAATCCCCGAAACAGGAAATCTTATGTCTCGCACGTTTGACAAGTCCAAACTCCCCAGCCGCCACGTTTCGGTCGGGCCGGAGCGCGCGCCGCACCGTTCCTACTACTATGCGATGGGCATGACCGAGGAGGAAATCGCGCGGCCATTCGTCGGTGTGGCGAGCGCCGGGAACGATTCCGCCCCGTGCAACACCACTTTGAATGCGCAGGCCGATATCTGCCGCGAAGGCGTGATTGCAGGCGGCGGCACCCCGCGGCGGTTCAACACCATCACCGTGACCGATGGCATCGCGATGGGTCATCAGGGCATGAAATCCTCGCTCATCAGTCGCGAAGTGATTGCCGATTCGGTCGAGCTTTCGGTCAGAGGCCATTGTTATGACGCGCTTGTCGGGTTTGCGGGCTGCGACAAGAGCCTGCCCGGCATGATGATGGCGATGCTGCGGCTCAACGTGCCGTCGATCTTCGTCTATGGCGGGTCGATCCTGCCCGGCACCCACCACGGCAAGGATGTGACGGTGGTCGATGTGTTCGAGGCGGTGGGGCAATTCGCGGCCGGAAATTGCCCGCTGCAAGAACTGATCGCGCTCGAAAAGGTCGCTTGTCCCGGCCACGGCGCGTGCGGCGGGCAGTTCACCGCCAACACCATGGCCTGCGTGGGGGAAGCGATCGGATTAAGTCTGCCAAACAGCAATATGGCCCCGGCTCCTTATACCTCGCGTGAGGAAATTGCGCGCGCTGCCGGGGCACAGGTGATGGAGCTTGTCGCCCGCAACCTGCGCCCGCGGGACATCTGCACCCGCGCCGCGTTCGAAAATGCCGCGCGGGTGGTCGCTGCCACCGGCGGTTCGACCAACGCCGCGCTGCACCTGCCCGCGATGGCAAGCGAATGCGGCATCGACTTCGATCTGTTCGACGTTGCCAAAATCTTCAAATCAACGCCTTACATCGCTGACCTTAAGCCCGGCGGGAAATATGTCGCCAAGGACATGCACGAAGCGGGCGGGGTCTATATGGCGATGAAAACCCTGCTTGATGGCGGGTTCATCGATCCCGACCCGATCACCGTTACCGGCAAGACCATCGGCGAAAACCTCGAAGAAATCACCTGGAACCCCGATCAGAAGGTGTTCTACGATGTGAAGACCCCGATCACCCCGACCGGGGGCGTTGTCGGCCTGTCCGGCTCGCTCGCGCCCGATGGTGCGATCGTGAAGGTTGCGGGGATGGCGCGGCTGCAATTCAGCGGCCCGGCGCGGGTGTTTGAATGCGAAGAAGACGCTTTTGCCGCGGTCGAGCGCCGCGATATCGCCGAAGGCTGCGTGATCGTGATCCGTTACGAAGGGCCAAAGGGCGGCCCCGGCATGCGTGAGATGCTGTCAACCACCGCCGCGCTCTATGGGCAGGGGATGGGCGAAAAGGTCGCGTTGATCACCGACGGTCGCTTTTCGGGCGCGACGCGCGGGTTCTGCATCGGCCATGTCTGCCCCGAAGCCGCCGATTGCGGCCCGATTGCGCTGGTCGAGGATGGCGACATCATCCGCATTGATGCCGAAACGGGCACCATCGAACTTGAAGTGGCCGATGACGTGCTGGCTGAGCGGCGCAAGGCATGGCAACCGCGCTCCAATGACTATCAGGCGGGGGCATTGTGGCGCTATGCCCAGAACGTCGGGCCGGCGCGTTACGGCGCGCTGACCCATCCTGGCGCGAAGGCGGAAACCCATGTGTTTGCGGATATCTAGCGCCGCCTTATTGCTTGTGCTGACGGCGTGCGGAGCGGAAAGCCCGCCGCCGCCGGGTGATATCGTCGATTGCGCGATTGGCGCGGGCGCGGATCTGTCGCCGGTTTGCACGCTGGAACTGGTGGCCGGGACGCAGGAGATCGTGATCCATCACCCCGATGGCGGGTTCCGGCGGCTTTCCCGCGACCTCGCCACTGGCACACTGGCTCCGCTAGACGGAGCCGAGCCGCTAGTGCCGGAGCCCGGCGCAGGCGGCACGGTGCAATTCGCCATTGGCGAAGAGCGATACAGCATCCCGCCTGATCTGCTGGAACCCGCTCAGCCGTGAGCGCCGCGCAAGTCCTCACGACTGCGCAAATGCGCGCTGCCGAGCAGGCGCTGTTCGATGTGGGGATGAGCGTTATCGAACTGATGGAAGTGGCGGCCAGCGGCGCGGCGGAATGGATCCGGCGGGGGGCTGCGGGGCGCAGCGTTACGGTGCTGTGCGGCCCCGGCAACAATGGCGGCGATGGCTATGTTATCGCACGGCTTTTGCGTGAGGCTGGCAATGCCGTCACCGTGGTCGCCCCGCTTGAACCCACGACCGACGCGGCCACCGAGGCGCGCAGGCGTTGGGGCGCTGCGACCATGCAAACGGGCGCGGATGGCGATGTGCTGGTCGACTGCCTGTTCGGGTCAGGCTTGACCCGTCCGCTGGAAGCCGAACACGCGTTGCTGCTGCGCGATCTGGCGGCGCGGCACCGCTATCGGGTCGCGGTGGATGTGCCATCGGGCATTGCCTCCGATAGCGGCGCAGTGCTGAACGAGCGGCTGCCGCGCTTTGATCTCACGCTGGCGCTTGGCGCGTGGAAATTCGCGCATTGGAGCCTGCCGGCGCGCGCGCTGATGGGGCAGTTGCGGCTTGTGCCGATCGGTATCGCGCCAACCGAGGGTGCGGCGCAGGTGATTACGCGCCCGTGCATCGCTGCCCCGGCCACAGATAGTCATAAATATATCAGAGGCCTGCTGGGCGTTGTTGGCGGCGCCATGCCGGGGGCGAGCCTGCTGGCCGCCGCCGCTGCGCAACGTGCCGGGGCGGGCTACGTCAAGCTGCTCGATCGCGCAGCCGATCCGCGCACGCCGCCCGATCTGGTGGTCGATACAACGCCGCTATCCGAAGCATTGGCCGATCCGCGCATGGCGGCGGTGCTGGTCGGGCCGGGGCTCGGGCGCGATGGCGCGGCGAAAGCGGCGCTGGGTGAGGCCTTGCGGCAGGCGCAGGTCTTGGTGCTGGATGCCGATGCGCTGGTGCTGCTCGCGCCCAATATGCTCGCCCGCGAGGTGCTGATGCTCGCGACCCCGCATGATGGCGAGTTGGAAACACTGTGCCGCACGTTCGGGGTGATTGCCGAGGGGCGGCAGGCCCGCGCGCTGGCGCTCGCCAAGATGACCGGTATGGTGGTGCTGGCCAAGGGGCCGGACACGGTCATCGCCGCGCCCGATAGCAGGCTGGCGCTCGGCACGCCTGCACCAAGCTGGCTCTCGGTCGCGGGCACGGGCGATGTGCTGGCGGGAATCGCAGCAAGCCGGATAGCAAACGGGGCCGATCCCTTCACTGCGGCGTGCGAAGCGGTGTGGCTGCATGGGGAGGCCGCGCGGCGCGCTGGCCCGGCTTTTACCGCGTCACAGCTTGCCGAACGGGTGTCAGAGGCGCTAGCGGCCTGTCGATGAACGCCGGCGTCAGCATTTCCGAACCCATCATCCGCCTCGCCGCCAAGGGAGAAGGCGTTGCCGCTTCCGGTCGCCACATCGCTGGCGCAGTGCCGGGGGATGCGGTGGACGCGGGCGGGGCGATCACGCCGGGGCCGCACCATGTTGCGCCCGCTTGCCGCCACTTTGCGACCTGCGGCGGGTGCCAGTTGCAACACGCCGATGACGCGGTGCTGGCCGATTTCGTGCGCGACCGGGTGGTGAATGCCGCCAAGGGGCAGGGGCTTGAACCTGCTGAACTGCTGCCCGTCCACCTTTCGCCGCCCGCCAGTCGCCGCCGCGCCGGGTTGCATGGGTTGCGCACCGCCGGGGGCGCGGTGCTTGGTTATCGCGAAGGCGGATCGCACCGCGTAGTCGATCTGGCCGAATGCCCGGTGCTGCACCCCGCGTTGACTGCGCTGATCGCGCCTTTGCGCAAGTTTATCGCGGCGCATGGCCCCAAAGCGATGGTCGGGATCGACCTGACGCTCGCCGATCAGGGCGTAGACGTAAATCTTGCGCACTTCCCGCTTGAAGGGCTGGGGCCGACCGAGGCCGCGCTCGATTTCGCGCGTGAACAAGGCCTTGCACGGCTGAGCATCGATCAGGGCTATGGCCCGGAAACCGTGTGGGAGCCTGAGCCTGCCACGGTAACGCTTGCCGGGGTGCCAGTCAGCCTGCATGCGGGCGCGTTTCTGCAGGCGACGATGGATGCAGAGGCCCGGATGGCCGCCGATGCCGCAGACTGGCTCGGCAGCGCGCGGATGGTGGCCGATCTGTTCGCCGGGCTGGGCACCTTTGCCTTTGCGCTGCGGCAGGGACGAAAAGTGCTGGCGGTTGAGGCCGAGCGTGCGGCGCATTTGGCCTGCAAATCGGCCGGTGCGCAGTCTGGCGGAGGCGTGCTGGCGTTGCACCGCGATCTGTTTCGCAATCCGTTGCAGCCTGAGGAATTGAACCGCTTTGATGCCGTGCTGCTCGATCCACCGCGTGCCGGAGCACGGGCGCAAGTGGCTGAAATCGCGGCGAGCACGCTTGCGCGGGTGGTCTATGTCAGCTGCAACCCGTCAAGCTGGGCCCGCGATGCGGCGACGTTGACGGCCGCCGGGTTCCGCTTGATCAAACTGCGCCCTGTCGGGCAGTTTCGGTGGTCCACCCATGTCGAACTGGTGAGCTATTTCGAGCGTTAAGCCCGTAATGCGCTGAGGAGTTCGGCCTTCAGCCAATCGCGATGTTCCGGTTCGACATAGGCGTGGCCTGCGCCGTCGCAGCGCCGGATGCGCGGGTCGGATGGGTTCCATGCGCTCTCAAACACCTGCGCGGTGCGGTCTGCGGTGGCAAGCAGGATGCGGACATCGCCAGCAAAGCCTGCCAACCCAGCGCGCATTTCCTCGGCCAGCGTTGATGGCGGCGGGGCAGGGCGTAGAGAACGGGTGAGCCCGCGCGCCAGCTTGCGCAGATCCACGCCGCCGCCCAGCAAGCGGCCAATTTCGCGCGGGTTTTTGAGCTTTTCG
>JAHJSJ010000162.1 GCA_018830415.1 Alphaproteobacteria bacterium
CGCACTACAGGCAATGTTCACCTTACAGGCAGCACTGACCTTCCCATGCTCTCCCCATTCGAATGGATGATCGCCAAACGGTACCTCTGGCCCGGCAAGGGGGAGGCGTTCATTGCGCTGGTCGCCGGGATTTCGGTGGGCGTGGTGATGTTGTCGGTCGCGATGCTGGTGATCGTGATGAGCGTGATGAACGGCTTTCGCGCTGAATTGATGGACAAGATCGTCGGTCTGAACGGCCATGCGATTGTGCAGGCCTATGGCGGCAGGTTGGATGATTGGGAGAGCGTGCTCGCCAATGTCGAACGCACGCCCGGCGTTGTCGACGCCTCACCGCTGATCGAACAGCCGCTGTTGACCAGCTTCAATGGCCGGGCAGAAGCGGTGTTCGTGCGCGGCCAGACTGACAAGGATATTGCCGAACTGGGTGAAAAGGTTGTGCTGGGCGATATGGCAAGCCTGCGCGATGGATCGGGCCGGATCGCCATCGGAACACGGCTCGCGCAGAATATCGGCGCGCGGGTGGGCGATACTATCACCATCATCAACCCGCAGGGCCGTGCGACTCCATTCGGCACCTCGATCCGGCAGGTCGGCTATGAAGTCGGCGCGATCTTTGAAGTCGGCATCTATGACTATGACGAGAAATTCGTCGTCCTGCCGATCAAGGATGCGCAGACATTGCTGTTGATGGGCGATTCCATCGGGATGATCGAAGTGACCGTGGATGATCCTGACCGGGTCGGCCAAATCCTTGAACCGCTGGCCGCGCAACTGACTGGCAAGGCGGTGATTGCCGACTGGAAAACGATCAACTCCGCGCTGTTCGAAGCCTTGCAGGTTGAACGCGTGGCGATGGCATTCGCGCTTAGTTTCATGGTGCTGGTGGCCGCGTTCAACATCCTTTCCAGCCTGGTGATGCTGGTGCGCGCCAAGACCCGCGACATTGCGATCATGCGGACAATGGGCGCGACGCGCAGGAGCTTGCTCAAGATTTTCGTCACCACCGGCACCACCGTCGGTGCGATTGGCACCTTTGCCGGTCTGGTCCTGGGCGCGATCGTGCTGTTCTTCCGCGAGCCGATTGTCGATTTCATCGCCTTTACCACCGGGCAGGAAATCTGGGATCCGCAGGTGCGGTTCCTTTCCACCCTGCCATCTCGCACCGATCCGTGGGAGATCGCCGGGATCGTCACATTGGCGCTGGTGATGAGCTTTCTGGCGACGCTCTATCCGGCGCTGAAGGCGGCCAATACCGATCCGGTGCAGGTGCTGCGCTATGAATAGTGGTGCTCCGATCGTTTCACTCAAGGGCTTGAAGCGCACCTTTGAACAGGGCGGCCAGCGTATCGAAGTGCTGCGCGGGGTCGATCTCGACATCATGCCGGGGGAAATTGTCGCGCTGCTCGGCCCATCGGGTTCGGGTAAATCGACGATGTTGCAAGCGGTCGGCCTGCTGGAAGGCGGTTTCGAAGGCTCGATCAGCGTGGCGGGGGAACGCGCGGAAGAGCTTGCCAGCGATCAGCGCACCCGGCTGCGGCGTGAACATCTGGGGTTCGTCTATCAATTCCACCACCTGCTGCCCGATTTCGATGCGCGCGAGAATGTGGTGATGCCGCAGATGATCCTCGGCACGCCGCGCGCTGAGTGCGAGGAACGCGCCGATAGTCTGCTCACCAGCCTCGGCCTCGGCGAGCGGCTGACCCATCGCCCCAGCCAGCTTTCGGGCGGTGAACAGCAGCGCGTTGCCGTGGCGCGTGCACTGGCCAACCGGCCGATGCTGGTGCTGGCTGACGAACCGACCGGCAATCTTGATGAACACACGGCGGACAAGGTGCTTGAACAATTCCTCGCATTGGTGCGCGGTGAAGGCAGCGCGGCGCTGGTCGCGACGCATAATGAACGGCTTGCCCGGCGGATGGACCGCGTGGTGCGACTGCACGACGGCCTGCTGACCCACGGGCTTTGAAAAGGACGGGCGCATGACCACGATTGCCGATTTCACTGTCACCACCAACCGCGGCGAAACACTCGACCTCAAGGACAAGCTCGGCACCGTGCTGCTGGTGGTCAACACCGCGAGCAAATGCGGTTTTACCCCGCAATATGACGGGCTGGAAAAGCTGTATCAGCGGTATCAGGATCGCGGGTTTGAAGTGCTGGGCTTTCCCTGCAACCAGTTTGGCGGGCAGGAACCGGGCAGCGCCGACGAGATCGCGGAGTTCTGCAAGGTCAATTTCGGCGTCACTTTCCCGCTGATGGCCAAGGTGGATGTCAACGGCGCGGACGCATCGCCGCTGTATGACTGGATGAAAACCTCGGCGAAGGGCCTGATGGGATCGACCGCGATCAAGTGGAACTTCACCAAGTTTCTGGTGGGCCGCGATGGCAAGGTGGTGAAACGCTACGGCCCGACCGACGCGCCCGAACGGATCGCCAAGGATATCGAAAAGCTGCTGTGACGCGCCGCGCGCCTGTGGAGAATTAAACCGCAATCGCGCTTTGAGAATCGCTGCAATTTCCTAAACTGCGCAAATGGCCTTTGCTCCCTTCGTTCCCTTGCGCGTTTTGTCGTCGTTTTCGATGCTCGAAGGGGCGATCGATCCCAAGGACATTGCCAAGCTGGCAAAGGAACGCGGCTTTCCCGCCATCGCCATCTGCGACCGCAACGGGCTTTACGGGGTCATGCCGTTCGCCGCCGCGTGCAAGGCCGAAGGTGTGCAGCCGATCATCGGCGCATTGCTGGGGGTGGCGCGCGAAGGGGTGGCAGGATCGGACGCGCGCAGCATCGATTACCTCGCGCTGCTGGCGCAGGATAACGAAGGCTATGGCAACCTGTGCCACCTGGTTTCGCAGGCCCATCTCGATCGCCCGTTGGAGCTTGATCCGCACGTTACGCTTGCCGATCTTGAAGGGCATACGGACGGGCTGATCGCGCTGACCGGCGCGGGTGAGGGTGGGCTGACCCGGCTGCTCGCCGATGGACAAGCCGAAGCGGCGGCGCGGCTGGCAACGCAGTTGGAGGCATTGTTTCCGCAGCGGCTCTACATTGAACTCGCGCGCCATGGTGATCCGGTGTGCGAACGGGCAGAGCGCGCGCTGATTGATCTTGCCTATGCGCGCGATCTGCCGCTGGTTGCCACCAACCCCGCCAACTTTGCCGAACCGCATATGCACAAGGCGCATGATGCGATGCTGTGCATTGCCCATTCGACCCAGATCGAAGCGGAGGATCGCCCACGTTCCAACCCGCAGGCTTTCGTCAAATCGGGCAGCATGATGGAGGAGGCCTTTGCTGACCTGCCCGAAGCGACCGCCAACACGCTGGTGATTGCGCAACGCTGCGCCTTCGCGCCGCCATACCGCAAACCGATCCTGCCGAGCCTTGCGGGCGATCTTGCCGGCGAAGCGCGCGCGCTGGCGGAAGATTCGCGCGCCGGGCTGGAGGCGCGGCTGGCGGCCTATCCCGACCTGTCGGACGAACAGCGGCAGGTCTATGCCGACCGGCTCGAATTCGAAATCGACGTTATCGTGAAAATGGGCTTTCCCGGCTACTTCCTGATCGTGGCCGATTTCATCAAATGGGCCAAGGAACAGGGCATTCCGGTGGGGCCGGGGCGTGGGTCGGGCGCGGGTTCGGTGGTCGCCTGGGCGCTGACCATCACCGATCTTGATCCGATCCGGCTGGGGCTGCTGTTCGAACGTTTCCTCAACCCCGAACGCGTGTCGATGCCTGACTTTGATATCGACTTCTGCGAAACCCGGCGCGGCGAGGTGATCCGCTATGTGCAGGCCAAATATGGCAGCGATCACGTCGCGCAGATCATCACCTTCGGCAAGCTGAAGGCGCGCGCGGTGCTGCGCGATTGCGGGCGTATTTTACAGATGAGCTATGGTCAGGTTGACCGGCTGTGCAAGATGATCCCCAACCACCCGACTGACCCGTGGCCGCTGCCGCGTGCGCTGAACGGGGTGGCGGAGTTCAAGCGCGAATATGACAACGACAAGGAGGTTAAACGCCTCGTCGATCTCGCCATGCAACTGGAAGGCATGCCGCGCAATTCATCAACCCATGCGGCGGGCGTGGTGATCGGGGATCGTCCCTTGGCGCAATTGGTGCCGCTCTATCGCGATCCGCGATCCGATATGCCGGTGACGCAGTTCGACATGAAATATGTCGAGTCCAGCGGGCTGGTGAAGTTCGATTTTCTCGGCCTCAAAACCCTGTCGGTGCTGCGCAAGGCGGTTGATCTGCTGGGTGAGCGCGGGATCAGCATTGAGCTGGGCGCGCTGCCGCTGGACGATCCGGCGGTCTACAGCCTGATGCAGACGGGCAATACCGTGGGTGTATTCCAGCTGGAATCCGAAGGGATGCGGCGCACGCTGAAAGCGGTGAAGCCAACTAATTTCGGCGACATCATCGCGCTCGTCTCGCTCTATCGCCCCGGCCCGATGGA